>JAPOZO010000005.1 GCA_026706025.1 Candidatus Poribacteria bacterium | reverse complement strand
CCCGCGCACAAGCAAGTGAATTCGCTGACCGCTTGGAAGCGAACGGGGCAAAGGTTATCCAGTTTCCTACTATAAAAATCCAGCCTCTTGAGCGAGTGGACATGCCCTCGCTTGACAAATATGATTGGGTTATCTTTACGAGTGTCAATGCTGTTGAGATTTTCTATGAACGCTTGCGGGAAAATGGGAAGGATGTACGAGCGTTCGGTGGCATTGAAATCTGTGCAGTTGGTCCGAAAACGGTTGAGGCACTCAACGACATCGGTATTCAGCCTGACTTTGTTCCGATGCACTCCCGTGGGAGTGCCATTGCCGCTGAAATAGAAGACATCAGCGGGAAGAAAATCCTTCTACCGCGTGCAAAAATCGCTACAACCGATCTCCCGAAGGGTTTACGCGACAGAGGGGCACATGTTAACGATGTTCCGCTCTACGATACCGTCAAGGTCGCAAGCGATGGCGCGAAAAAGCGAGATGAAATTGAAATGGATCTCTTGGACGGCAGGATTGACCTCGTCACATTCACCAGTTCCTCCACAGTCAACAATTTCTTGGAGATGTTTCCCAAGCATACGCCTGAGACTTTATTGGCGGATGTGCAAATCGCAGTCATCGGTCCAGAGACGCAGAAAGCAGCGATCAAACAGGGTATACAGGTTAATGTGATTGCAAAGAAAGCCACAATAGAGAGCCTTGTGGAGGCAATTATTGCGGCTTACCATTCTTTGTAGGAGGGGTTTGTAACCCCGATTTCTTGCTATCCAAAAATCGGGAAAACATAAGGCACAATCACCTTTTGATAGACAGTAATCGTCCCAAAAATCGAATAGTATCCTGCGCACAACACCAACCCAACCTGTTTCCACATCGGGGGTTGTATTTCCTTTGGTAAGAATTTCCTGTTGACGTAAAGCGTATGTAACGCCGTAATCACCAAGAGATACCCGCCGATCGTTGCCGATACCAAGATCATAAAGAACGGCTTCGCGAGATACATTGCGATAACACCCCACAGGATATAGACACCGAGGATCGGATAATAGATCCATTTTGCGTTGTGTTCACCGAGGTTTCGCGCACGCTTCAATCCTGTCCATATAATATCTGTGTAAGTGCGAGGCACACCGTCTACGCCGCCGAGTTGTGTTGAGAACAGCACCCAGAAACCACACAGCAGTGTAAGATACCACATCACTCTACCGCCTTTTTCAGCGAGTCCTTCCGCTTGGAAGCCTGCTGCCGACCACTGATCCATCTCCTGTCCGGACGGTACAAACGCTATCGTGAGCATCGCTGGCAGCGCGATTCCGATAAAACATCCAATGAGCCAGATACCGTACTGCTCAAATCGGACATATTTCCACCACTCCTTGAACCGTTTGAGGTTTTCCGGCGAGATGCGAAACACCTTGCCCCAGTGTGAGAGCGTTACATTCTGTCCACCGATCATGGATGGGATCGCACCGACGAGGCTGCTCATACCCCACCCTTTATCGCGGACGTAGTTGGTGATTGTGACGTTGCCTAAGCCTCCGCTTCCCGCGTAAGCAGCAAAAGCACCCAGCAACAGCCAATTGACCTGTCCATCTGGTCCTGGTGTAGGGAGCGATCCGAAACTAAAGAAGCCTTTGATTGTTGTCCACCACACTTTTGGTGGTACCATAAATAGGTCAATAACAACAAGGTAGCTGATAATCCAGATGACCATGAAAAGCTGCACTTTCTCAAGGGCGTTGTAAATCTTTCCGCCAAACAGCACGATCCCTAAGCACGCGAAAAAAATAAGATATGCGAATAGACGCACCGTTCCACTATCAGCATCTTGCGGCATATAACCGATCCACGCCGCAGCGAGTGCTGTCGCAGCGGTCATCGCCCAACCCGGCCAAATCCCAAAAAAATTAATACCCGAATAGAAAGATGCCCAAAATGGCGCGCCCGGTTTGCAGCGCATGTAGCCACTTAACATCGGTTCGCCTGTATAAAGTGTATAGCGGATCGCCTCTGTATTCAGGACTACCTGAAGCAAGATAGCGATTGTCGCGATCCAGAGTAGACTCCCTCCGTATTGTGCAGTAATTGCGGGTCCCAACAACCATTCACCGCTCCCGATTGAACCCCCTAACGCAATAATACCGGGACCTAAGATGCTTCGGAACGCTTTCCCAAATTGATATTTCGGTGGTTCGGGCAGTTCTGCAACATCCCAATCGGGAAGCGTACCACCCGCTACACGTTCATTAGTATCTGCCATATTTACCCCTTATTTTCTTCTGTTTCTTTTACCATTCCCAACAGATAGGGACATCCAGTTTCTCAGCGATGCCAGCAAGACCTTGTAAGTGATCTACATGGATCGGAATACCATTTTCAAGATAATTGTCGTAGTTATTCCACTCGATTTCACCGGGGAGGTAGGCTTGTTCCACATCTTCTGCCGTTTTCGAGGCGTGTATTTTGCCAATACCTTGCTGAATTTCTTCAACGTAACCGTCGTAATCTGTGAAACTCGAAATGTTCAACGCGAAAAAGAAGTGTTCAGATGGATCCCCCGATTTATTACACGCCATCAAGCCACCGCTCAGCGGGCCGGCGAGAATGCCCATGATGAGTGCCAAACCGTAACCGCGGGGTCCCGCTGCGGGTGCTAAAAACCGCCCTTTATCCGGGTCGCTGGTGGGTTGTCCGGTGTCGTCTATGAGCCATCCTTCTGGAATCGGTTTGCCATACATCCGAAGTGTACCGATCTTCCCCCATGCGGAAACGCCGCACGCCATATCCAAAACAATCGGATGCCCATTCCCAGTAGGCAGCGCGTAACTCATCGCGTTGTTAGCGACTACTGCCTCCGCACCACCGGGTGCTACAATAGAGGCACCACCTGTATTTGTTGTCGAGAACCCGATCATCTGGTTTGATGCCGCCATAATTGAATAGCATGCAGCCGCACCGAAATGCCCGGCATTGCGTACCCCTGCCGCGGCGATGCCGGTGGTCTCTGCTTTCGCTATTGCTGTCTCCATAGCGCGCGTGCTTGCCAGGTGCCCCATGCCGTTATCTCCGTCAACCACAGCGAAACTCGGTCCCTCTGTCGCAATGTGGAGTTCGGGTTTCGGATTCATCTTGCCATCAAGCACAAGGTTGAGATAACCCGGCAAAGCGCGTGTGCCGTGTGAATGCACACCCCGCAAATCGGTCTGTACTTGATGTCTCGCCATCGTTTCCGCATCTTCCAAGCGCAGCCCTGCCCTTTCGCAAAGCGTCCGAGCAAAGTCGTGTAACCGCGCTGAATCTACCACAATTTCCTGCATAACATTTTTCTCCCAATGTGAATTCACTGCGTATTTTAGCAGAGGTGGGCTTCCATATCAAGTACAATCCAGATTTTTCAATTGCTCTTAACATTCATTTTGACAAACCTATTCGATTAACGTTAAAATTTACGCAACAAAAAAAGATGGAGGACATACAGATGCGTCAACACAACACCTTCAAAACCAACACAAAAACACACTTCCTGCCTTTTATTTTTATGTTCACTTGTCTGATCCTTTCTTCGTGCGCCGACAATCCATTACAACCCGTCAGTAGCGAGGAAGAACAACGGATAAAAGCGGAATTGGATGATCGTTCATTCCGCCAATTTGACCCTTCTAAAGATGCCGATAAGAGAAAAGGCGTTATCCTTGATTTCTTTAATGGTGTCAGTCTCTGGGCACAGTATGCTGAAGGTATGTATGCGCTTAACGAGTGGGAGATATTATCGGACGATTATCGTATTGAGAAGGCGGGTTCGGAATACAGGATTTATTTTGAGGCACCCCGTTCCCAACAAATACTCCCGACACAGTGCGACAATTGCATTGAAACTACCGGCATCTCAATATCGATCCAGAACCTTTTTGATAGCGAGAAAATAAGGTTTAGATTGAATATCAACAACGCCAATCTCCCGCGACCCTTTCCCATATTTGAATCATGGACGAAGTTTAATGAGGATGAGTATTTTGATTGAATCTCCTGATCATTGTCAATCTAAACCTTACAATTTACTGAGTGCTGAACACTACAATTGAGCGAGATATACAGGTAGTTATCAACTTGCTTGATGACGAGAAAAAACGCTTGATTTCAAGTGTTGTTTCAGGCTAAAATAAACGGTGGAGGATAAACAGTTATGTTCCCAAAGGGATTATCATTCGCCGTTTTTTTCTGTGTCGTTCTGGTTAGTGTTGTATCGGATGCTGTCGCGCAAACACCCCAAGAACTCTATGCTCGCGGTATGCAAGCGGTGCGTCAAGGAAGATATCAGCAGGCAATTCAAAATCTTCGGCGTGCGGTTACATTGCAACCAGATTATGCCGAAGCACACGCTGCCTTAGGCACAATTTACCTCCAACACAGAAACTTTCCTGCATCTGAAAAGGCACTCACGCTCGCCCTAACTATGAACCCTGATCTCATACAGGCTGAAGCGAACCTCGCTGCACTCTACACGAAAACCAAGCGCCTTGACGACGCTATCCGCGTTTATCAGAACCTTGTACAAAAGTCCCCAGAATCCCTCCAGGTCCGACTCGGTATCGCATCCGCATATCAACAAGCTGAACGGTTTCCAGAGGCGATAGAGGCATACCTCGAAAGTCTAAAACGCTCTCCGAATCTTGCCGCCGCGATGACGAACCTCGCTTCCTGTTATGAAGCAGTTGAAGACGACGGGCAGGCGATCCACTATTATAAGGCTGCTTTAGCCGTTGCACCGAACCTCCCGATGGCGAACGGTAATTTGGGGGCGATCTACCAAGAACAGGGTGAATTGGATAAGGCACTTCCGCTTTTAGAGGCGGCTATCCGCCAGAATCCGCAGTTCACTGCAGCACGTTATCGACTCGGCTTAGTCCTGACAAAAAAACGGGAGTTTCAGCGCGCCGCTGCGGAATACCAACGCGTTATCGCACAAAAACGCGATCATGTCGGGGCGTACTATAATCTCGCACAGGCACTGTTCCGGCTCAAGAAGCGGGAAGAGGGAAAACGCGCCATGGATGCTTACCATCGCCTCAATGAAATCGCGCAAGAGATTGATACCCGTGAACGCGCAACCCTTATGGAACCAAGCAACCCGGTCCAGCACTACCGACTCGGGCTTGTTTACGCGAAATATGGGAAAATTACTGAGGCGATTTCGGCATTTCAGGCAGCCTTAAAACTCGATGCCAATGCGCACTACGCACTCAACGGGTTAGCCCGACTGTATACCCTGCAAAAAATCCAGTTACAAGATGCCGTCGCTTATGCCGAAAAAGCGTTCCGTTTATCACCCGCACCACAATATCTACAGACACTCGCTTTAGCGCATTTCCAGATAGGGGCGCGCGACAAGGCGTTGAAAGCAATCCAAACCGCTATCGAAATGGAGCCTGAAAACAAGGCTTTTCAACAGACATTAACAGAAATTCAGGAATGAAAAGACGAAATACCCCTATAGATATTTTTATACGCTTTCTAATCGTCATTTTGTGGGGTGCCAGCGTGCCGCCAGCAAACGCGGACACAGGTATCCAATTCGTTGATGTGACGCAGGAAGCCGGTATCCATTGGCAACACACTGATGGTCGGAGTGGACAGAAATATTTTATGGAGACGCTCGGTTCCGGTGCCGCTTTTTTTGATTACGACGCTGATGGCGACCCCGATTTGTACTTCGTTAACGGCGCACCGCTCCCCGGTTACGTCGCTGACGATATTCCTACCAATTGCCTCTACCGCAATAACGGTGATGGTACGTTCACGGATGTCACAGAAGAGTCCGGCGTTGGAGATACCGGCTACGGACACGGATGTGCAGTCGGCGATTACAATAACGACGGTCAATTAGATCTTTACGTCACAAACTACGGCACCAATCGACTCTACCGCAATAACGGCGATGGTACTTTTACGGATGTTGCCGAAGTTGCTGGCGTGACGGAGCCTCGTTGGAGTTCCAGTTGTGCCTTTGCTGACTACGACCGCGATGGCAACCTCGATCTCTACGTCGTCAACTACATCGTCTTTGACATTGATGAAAATCCGTGGTGCGGACTTAAAGAGAAAGGCATCCGCGCTTACTGTGAACCTGATAACTTCCCCGCCCAATCGGATACGCTGTTTCGCAACAACGGGGACGGAACATTTACCGATGCCACGAAATCCGCAGGCATTTACAATACGACCGGCAAAGGATTAGGCGTTGTCTGGGGTGACTATAATAATGATGGGGCATTGGACATTTACGTCGCGAACGATTCTACGGAAAACCTCTTTTATCATAATAATAGTGATGGCACTTTTGAGGAGGTCGGTTTCATGATTGGCGTGGCACTCAGCGAGAACGGTGCCGCCGAAAACGGTATGGGTACTGCCTTTGGCGATTGGAACAACGACGGATGGTTTGATCTCACCGTCACCAACTATGCGCAACAGACCAACACCCTCTACCATAACGATGCTGACGGCTTCTTTACAGACGCAACAGCCACAACAAAGACTGCGCAGCTTACCTATCCTTACCTCGGATGGGCAACCGCCTTTATTGATTACGACAACGACGGCTACCAAGACCTCTTCGTCGCCAATGGACATCTTCACGAGAATCTCGCCGAACTCGGACAGCAAGGCACTTACGAACAGCGCAATTTGCTTTTCCGCAACAACTATAACGGCACCTTTACCGAAGTCTCAGAAACCCTCGGGCCCGGCATGAAGTTAGAGGACGTAAGCCGCGGTGCTACCTTTGCTGATTACGATTCGGATGGCGACCTTGATATCGTGGTGACGAATTCAAACGCTACCCCTCGTCTCTTGCGCAACGATGGTGGTAACCGAAAAAACTATTTGCAAATCCGATTGGTTGCAACGCAGGGTTCTATAGATGCGATTGGTGCGCGCGTTAAAATAAAAATAGGGGAACTCACACAGACGCGTGAAGTGAGGAGTGGCGACGGCTATCTCTCACAACGTGATCTCACGCTCCATTTCGGTATTGGAGATTACAAACAGGTGGACAGCATTGAGATTCAGTGGCAAAGTGGCGTAAAGCAACTGATTAAATCCGTGCCTGCAAACCAGGTGCTGTCTCTTGAGGAAAATAGAGATGAATAACGTGGAAAATGCAGTGGAACGCCATTATTGGCGGGCAGTTACTTTCCTCGTGATACTGATTTTAGCGGGGGCAGGTTTCTGGGGGTTGCGGCGATTCGCACCAGTGGTGTTCCTTGGAAAACCGGACCTGATCGCTGTTCCGAACGACGAACATCCACAAAATCGGGCAAAGTCGACCCTAAACAAACCGGCACTTCTTAACATCAATACTGCTTCAACTGAGGAACTTCAAACCCTCCCCAACATTGGCGAGGCGACAGCACAACGGATTGTGGATTACCGGACGCAACACGGCGATTTTGACAGTGTAGATGCTATTCAGAACGTCAAGGGGATCGGGGTAAAGACGCTGGAAAAGTTGAGACCCTTTGTTGATGCCAAGTGAGCTACTCTTTTCTTGGACGTGGTCCCCGTGCCGCGTCCAACGCTTTATTCATGACTGTCTATCCTATTGGTCTCTGTAAAAATGTGTTTAACTGGTACATCCCATACTTGCGGGAACGTATCTTCTACGACTTGTATCTGGTATGCCAGTCCAATCGGGATAGTGTGTGAACACGCTGCAAGAAATCGGTCGTAGAAACCTTTACCGTATCCGAGGCGATACCCTTTACAATCAAAAGCGATACCGGGAACGATAATGAGTTGAAGCTCGGTTATGGGAACAAGTGGGCATGCTGTGTTCGGTTCTAACATACCGTAGCGATGCCGTACCAACGCTGTTTTTCCTTTCTGAATTCGCCGCGGTATGAGTCGGTTTTCGTCCGTATCTACAACAGGTGCGCAGACATGTGTTCCTGAGTGGAGCAACCTTTCAAGGAGACTGTCCGTTTCGACCTCGCTCCGCATGTTGAGATAGAGCATCACGGCATCGAAACCCTCATTTTGTATCCAAGACATAACCGAATCGACAATCTGTCGGCTGAACGCGGCACGGACTTCCGGTGCGAGTTCATCGCGTTGGCGAAGCACTTCAGCGCGGACGTGTTCACGTTCCATTATTTTTTTCCTTATAGATGCGCGTGTGTAACCCCGATCCCGTTCCTACTTATGATACCGAACTTTTCCGGCGACTTCTACGGTATCAACAATCGCCATAATCACGGCATCGATCGGTTTGTTTGATGTAACTTGGGTCTGTCGAGCAGAACTCCCCGTTGCGACGAGGACAATCTCGCCGATACCCGCGCCAACCGCATCCACAGCGACTGTATATTTTCGGTCTACTTCTCCATTCAGATCCACATCTTGGACAACCATCAGTTTGCTTCCGATGAGTTTTTCATCTTTCTGCGTCGCGACGATTGTCCCAGTAACTTTTCCAAGGATCATTTACTTAAACCTTTCTTATGAGTTAAAAATAGTTCACTTTGCACTATTTCTCTAAAAATTATACACGAAACCCGTTGAGAATTCAAGCGACAATCCACAAAATGATCTCCTGAATACCGGTTTTTGGATATGTTTTTATCTTTGCACCTCAGTAAAGTGCATCCAAAAATGTGTATAAACCAGAACCCTTCAGTTCTCGTATAGTTTCGATTTTCCGTGTAAGATTTTTTCGCTACACTTACTGATGGCTGAATGCCTCAAGCCAGATTGACAAACGACCGATTCTATGCTAAACTATCTGTAACTTGTAGTCGTTGCGATTTCTGATAAGGCGGAGGAAAACTTGAACCGAAATCATGCAGATGTCATCATTATCGGTGGGGGTATTATCGGATGTGCCATTGCTTACAATCTTGCCAAGCGAGACATAAAACCGCTATTGATTGACAAAGCAACCGCTGTCGGTACAGAAGCCTCGTGGGCAGGTGCAGGGATTTTAACCTCACATGCCACAACGCATGAACCGTATCCGACGCTCTGCCGAGCGAGTCTCGCACTCTATCCGACGTTGGCGGAAGAACTTCGTGCGGAAACCCAGATTGATATTGAGTTTATTCAGTCTGGCACGCTGTCGGTATTTTTTAACGAGGTTGAGGCTGCAGGGTTAATAGGTCTTGCAGATCGGCGCGTAAAACGCGGCTTTTCAGCGGAAATCTTGACCCCTGCAGGGGCGTGGCAGTTAGAGCCAGCACTCTCAAAATCTATCGCTGGGGCAGTTCTGTTTCCTGAGGATGCCCAGGTGCGCAACCCCAAAATGGTGATTGCACTCGCAAAAGCTGCTGCGCAACTCGGTGCGCAGTTCCTACTCGGCAACCCTGTTACGAACTTTATCCGAGACAGTGAGTATGAGGGGAAACGCCTCATTGGGGTCGTTGTAAACGGTGAAACTGTATACGCGAATACCTTCGTGATTGCCGCTGGGTGCTGGGCGGGGGCACTAACGGCTCAGCTTGATGTGCCAATACAGATTGGACCCGCGAAGGGACAAATTGTTCTCATTGAAGCAATGCCGCCACCTTTTCGACATATTGTTGATGGACTGGGTATCTATATCGTGCCGAGGGCGGATGGCAAAATTCTACTCGGGGCAACTGTCGAATACGTCGGCTATGACAAAACCGCGACGGTAGATGGAGCAAAGCAGATGATTGACGCGGGCATTGCCATCGCTCCTCAACTCGCACACAGCACTTTTGTGCAAACGTGGGCAGGTTTACGTCCTTATGCCAAAAACGGTCCCCTGCTCGGCTATCTACCCGGATATGACAATGTTGTCTTGGCATCTGGACATTTCAAAAATGGTATTCTCCTCGCACCGATCACGGGGCAACTCATCGCTGAACTGCTAACAACCGGGCGACCTTCACTGTCACTGGAACCATTTCAACCGGTTCGGACGTAAAAAAATGTTTCGCACGCCTCGGAAAATTGGGACGAAAAATAAAAATGTAATTTTTTTTAATTTTAAATGAATTGTTTTGAAGTCTATGGGTTAAACTATTGACAATCTTTTTTTATAGATCAAAAAAGGGGTGCAAATATCACCCCTGTCTGATGACTAACCTATTAGGAGGGTTATAGAATGTATCAAAGTGTTTTGTGTTTAACAACGGCACCGTCTCGTACGTGGACGGTTGGCAAGAGTGTATGGAATAGCGGTAATAGAGGTAGTAATAGGGATTGCGCTTTAGGAGAGCGCACCTCGAGAAAGGCACGGGCATCTAATAATGCCGACGTGCACCGTTGTTGGACTACGACTCGATTATGGAGAAGGCACAGACCAAGGAGCGAACAAGCAGGCATCCTCCACTATGCGGGAATGGAAGGAGGGTTACGCGCCTTCGCTTGAGACGCTCCTCGTTTGAGGAGACAAGCATGATACACACTGACGAGCAGTTGATGCTCTCTGTGAAGGATGGAAACAGAGACGCATTCCGAATTTTAACCGAGCGACATTATACAAACACTTTAAACTTTATCTATCGGTTTGTCAAGAACCGAACACTTGCGGAAGACCTCTGTCAGGAAACATTCTTACGGTTATGGCGTTGCGTTCCATCGTACCGGCCCATTGCCAAATTCAGAACATTTCTCTATCATATCGCCAAGAATGTCTGTTTAAAACAGTTGGCGAAAGAGCAGAGGACCCCTCAGGTTGAATCATTGGATACACATTATGGAGACGATGATGAATACTCTCCCCCAATTGCTGTTGCTATGGCAGATACCCGTTGTTCTCCGGATGCCCTGCTGATCGCTAAAGAGACTTACGAGGCAATTCAGACTGCAATCGCTAAGTTGTCGAAGGAACATCAAGTGGTGTTCCGCTTGACAGAAGTTCAAGGATTGTCGTATCAGGAGGTCGCGACGATCCTCGAATGTCCAATTGGTACTGTTGCTTCACGTAAAAACGCAGCAATTCAGCAACTCCGGAAATTTTTAGCTCCGTATAGAGCAAACTTATAATGTTGAAGTCCTTCGACTTCGGATAACAATCAATCGTTCTGCACTCTGGCGTACAACCCGCGTCAGAGTGCTTTTTTACTGGATTTTCGCAACAAAAGATGCGGATAAAATTGTGTGAAGGCAAATTACATCAAAGTGCACCTTAAGGTTTGCGTTACCCGTTTCTATAGACTTTTGTCTAAGTTGAAGAAGCAAGCGGATGCGCTTTCTGATGAATGGGTCCAAAAGTATCTTGATTTAAGAAAGTAGGTTCAACAATTCAATAGACAATAGGGGCAAGTTGGTGTATGATATGACTTAGGTTAGGAGAAAACAGTTCATGTTGTAGCAAGTTTCAGATGAAGGCGAATCAGAAGGGAATAAAATAATGCAAAACGCGCATTCCGAAGTCAAAGCCCTCACTTTTGATGTCTTCGGGACGGTTGTAGATTGGTACGGTTCAATCGTTGCCGAAGGTGAAAAATTTGGCGATACCCACGGCATTGATATTGATTGGGCGCAATTCGCCTTGAAGTGGCGTGCCGGATACGGGCCCGCAATGGATAAAGTTCGGCGCGGCGAATTACCTTGGCAGAACATTGACGCACTGCATCGGCTTATCTTGGACAGTCTGCTTGCCGAATTCAAAATCATTGACTTGAGTGAAGCCGATAAAGATCATCTGAATCGGGTCTGGCATCGTCTCAAGCCGTGGTCCGATGCTATTGACGGGTTGGAACGGTTACGCAAACGCTATATCGTCGCAACACTGTCTAACGGTAACGTCGCGTTATTGACGAACATGGCGAAATTCGCAGGACTGCCGTGGGATTGTATTTTATCTGCTGAATTAACGGGACATTACAAACCGGATCCAGAGGTTTACCAGACCGCTGCCGACCTGCTCGGTCTGTCTCCGAGTGAAGTTATGATGGTCGCAGCACATCCCGGTGATCTCCGAGCGGCGCAAGCTGTCGGTTTTCAAACAGCACTCGTACCGCGCCCTTTGGAATACGGGCCTGACAACCTCCGAGAGGTAGCAGCACACCCTTCTGACCTTATCGCTGGTGATTTTAATGAATTGGCAGACCTGTTAGGTTTAGAATGAGGAAGGTAGGCTTTTATCTATTTTCAAAACATCTTCTTGTAGGAGCGATCTCCTGATCGCGACCTTTGAGCCGCAAGGTTTAGATGGACAAAGCAGTAATTTAAATCACAAAAAATATGATTGGAGAATAAATAGGCTATGGACAAAATCCGAATCGCTTTTATCGGTTGTGGTGGTATGTCGTCGCAATTGCAACAGTGCATACCGATGGTGCCTGAGTTTGAATTTGTTGCTACGTGTGATCTCGTTGAAGAGAAGGCGGCATCAAACGCTCGAAGATTCGGCGCGCTCCGCCACTATACCGATTACAACGAGATGTTCAGAAATGAAGATCTCTACGCTGTCGCTGTTGTCGGCAGACCTGAGGATAAACTGCATCGCGACATCGGTATTGCGTGTCTCCAACAAGGCTATCACATCTATACAGAAAAGCCGCCCGCGACCACCGCTGAAGGCGCGAAAATGCTCGTTGATGCGTCAGTTGAGACTGGCAAAACAGGTATGGTCGGCACAATGTGGCGACATGCGCCTGCACACCAGATTGCCAAGCGGTTAATGGACGAAGATGAGTTCGGTGCAGTCTGCCAATATCATACCCGATACCTCGCACCGGGTCCGAGGCTTCAGGCGGCAGGATCACCCTTTGCATGGTCCTTCATGCTTGATCAAGTGATTCATCCGACCGATTGCATGCGTTTCTTTATGGGACAGGTTAGCGAGGTCTTCGCGATAGGCACGGTTGACGCAGCATCCAGTACAGTTTCAATGTCCGTGAATCTGCGTTACGAGAACGGCGGTATGGGCACGATGACGCTCGGCACCGGTCCGGTTTTAGAAGCGATGGTTTTTGTCAAAGGCACCGGCAATCAGGCGATTCAGGTGTTAGAGACGCGCAAATTGCGCCGTTATCGTAATCCGACATGGCTCGGCTTCGGTGGCGGTTATGCCGATACACCGACTGAGGAATGGACCCTCAACACCGCGTATCATGGTGTCGGTAGACCCGGCTATCTTGAAGAGATGCAGCATTGGGCACAGTCGCTCCAAGCAGGGACACAACCACACTCAAGCCTTGAAGATGCCTACCAGAACATGCGCGTCTTGGAAGCGATTAGTCGTAGCGTTGAAACCGGAGAAGTCGTTCAAATTCCGGCATGACCTGTAGGACGGATAGAAAGATTAATTTTTCGTAACCTTGGTTCTTGGGCAAGGTCTTTATATTGGAGGTAAAAAGTGAGACAAGTGGTTATTTATCCGGGTGAAGATGGTTATTGGGTTGCTGAATGCCCCAGTTTACCCGGTTGTATCAGTCAAGCTGAAACAAAGCAAGAAGCTGTCAGCAATATCAGAGAAGCAATTGACGGATATATTGTTGCCCTTAAAGAAGATGGACTGCCGGTACCTGAAGAACATTTTGAGGCGTTGTTGTTAGCCGTATGAGTGGGTTACCGAGGATTTCAGGGAAAGAATGTGTGAAAACCCTTGCCAAAGTAGGATTTTACCTCAGACGACAGCAGGGCAGTCATCTGATTTTGCGTCGTGATAAGCCATTCGCCCAAGTTGTTGTCCCGAATCACAAGGAACTGGATAGAGGCACCTTGCGTAGCATTATCAGACAGGCACAACTCGGTGTCAACGAATTTATGGAGTTGCATTCATCTAAATAGTATTACATTCATGAAAAAGAAAATCTTAGAAGATGAAGGAACCACTATGAATTGGGCACCTCGCGTAAAACCCATCAAAATCCGAAGACTTTACCGATATACCCGACTCGGCATCTACGACGATTTGTTACTACACGATGTCGGTTGGGAACTTTATGCGCGCTGTATGGACATCGCTACAGTCGCCGATGTCTACCGCGAAGGACATGTGCCTTGTCCGCAGTGCAAAGCAAAAGTAGAACGCCGGATTGACCCGCTCTTTAGTACCGGCGAAGGTGGAACTCACGAGAACTGGTTTCGCTGCACGCACTGCGGAGAACGACTGCTCTGGCGCGACTGCCGACAAGCACTTCGAGACGTCCCGCGATGTTTCGATTGTCGCGCCGTTCTACACAAAGAAATTGTATTGCGATGTGCCTGTGGTAAAACTTGGTCGCAGGAAGCCTACAATCAATCGGTGAGAACCCGTGTCCTCTTACCGTGCCCGCACTGTCTTGACCTCGTCCGTAAACCAGACCGTCCACCAAGAAATCAAACTGTCAGAGCTCGGAAACCCAGTCCTACGTTGCACTGTCCGAAGTGTCAAGCGGTTGCTCTCCATCAGCACGGCAATATCGAATGTACAGCCTGCGGCTACAAACGCCGGTGGCGGGATTACCGTAGGAGCTTAAAAAAGAAGGACGAAAAACTCGAATGTTCAGGTTGTGGATATACTTTCAGATGGCAGGCGTGGCGTAAAAGCGCCCGTTCACTGAGAACCGGCAACCCCAGGCCTGCGCGTGAGTTCGTTAAAAGGTGGCTCAGGTGCCGCACACCACAGCAGCGTATGATACAGATTGATACCCTACTTCAAACCTTACACGGTAGAGGTCCCTTGGCACCACTATTTATTGATAGTGGTGAACATAACATCCGCCAGATGCTTGACGATTTGGCATCTTAGTTTTAACTGATTTGTAGCAAACGAGTTCTAATTGCTAACCGAAAAATGACGATTCAGGAGGAAGACCATGAAAGTTCTGCTTTTTATAGCCCTCGCTATCGGTCTGGTAATGCCTAACGCACTTTGCGCGAAAAATATGGCACTCGAATTGGATGGCGAAACGGCGATTGAAGTCCCAAACAGTGACAGTTTGAATCCCAAAAAAGCGATAACGATAGAGGCGTGGATGAACATGAGTAAGCCTGTTGGTGAATGCCTCGCAAAGGACTGGGGCGGTCAAAGGGATTACATCTTTCCAGAGATTGTCCAAAATGGAAACGGATTACGATTTGTCCTCTGGCCCGGCACCAAAATCCTTGATGTCCCTGGATTGGAGCCGAACGAATGGCAGCATGTCGCTGGGGTCTGGGACGGTAAAGAGATGCGGGTCTATATTGATGGGGAGGAGAAGGGTGCCGCGCCCTTTGATGCAAAGGAATTAGCAGCAACCGATGCTTCGCTCTATATCGGTGTCGGTGATAGTCAAAATTGGTTCTGTACAGGTGCTATTGATGAAATCCGTATCTGGGAAGTCGCTCGGACCGAAGATGAGATTAATGAATTCATGATGAAGGTACTCAACGGCGATGAAAAGGGCTTGAACGCACACTACACTTTTGATGGGAGTGATGCCAACGATAATACCAAAAACGGGAATGATGGCAAAGGTGGGTTTGGAAAACCGAATTATATTGATGTCACCAAAGACCTCGACCTCGAACCGCTTTCCGTTGACCCGGAAGATAAGTTGGCAATAACGTGGGCATGGATAAAACAGATTCGATAATCAGTTTTGAAATGGCGAGTGTTTTATCCGCTTTCAAAATTAGGGGATGCTTTGGTTTGTAGTGGGCAATTCATTGCCCGTTGTTACTCTGCACACGTGCGATAAATCGCACTACTACGAACCTACACTAAAATTAAAAATGAATAGAACATTGGATGAGGTGCTAACGTGCCAAAAGACGAACACCAAATGCAAGTCATAAACGATGAATTTCTGAGACGAGCGGCGCAACTACAAATCGCTCCTGGACCGGTGGGTGATGATGTACCTGAATGGACAACCGATGGTATTGAAGAGCTTCCTGGATTCTTCAATTCAACCGCTGATATCTGGGATCAAAAGTTTGGCGCGGAACCCGATGACCCGTTCTATCAGGCTGTTGCCCTTCAGATACCACAGACAGAGGCACCAATTGACATTCTGGATCTCGGTTGCGGGACGGGGATTCAACTTGAATTTGTTTTTAAAAGGGCACCTAATGCCAAGGTTACAGCAGTTGATAGAGCACCGAACATGCTTAAGCAGCTCCACGCGAAATTCGCTAATAAAACCGAACAATTGAAATTACAGCAAGGCTCTTTATTGGAACTTACGTTTGGGTGTCACGCGTATGACTACGCTATTTCTACGTTGACCATGCATCACTTCCTTCCAGAGAAAAAAGTCGCTATCTACAAAGAGGTAAGAAAGGCTTTGCGAACGACTGGCGTTTACATAGAAGGCGATCAGACCAACACAGTTAAAGGGGAGAAAAGTACACTCTATTGGTACAATAGGTGGATTGCGAAGCTTCCGAGTGGTGATAGTGCTGAGTGGAATTACGATATTACACTATCACCGGAGACACAAGTCCGTATCCTTCAAGAAGCAGGATTTTCTGAAGTCCAACTTACATGGCATCATCCCACGGAAGGGGCTGTTCATGTGGCTAAATATTGAGGTGCTTGATATAGTGAGACTATGTAGGATAAAGCGGCAAAAGTGGACTGAAGAAAATAGGTATCGCTTCGCCACTTGATTAACACCTTGGTATTCCGAGAATTCTACTACACCCAAAACAAGGAATAAAAAATTGTATCAATTTTCAGATGAGATTCTTTCGTTCTATAGACAGACGAAAGAATCGGAAAGACTTAAAAAGGATGTTAGAGGACAGATAGAATTTGCGCGGACACAAGAGATTATCACGCGCTATTTACCGATGCCACCCGCAGTGGTTTTGGACATCGGTGGTGGTTCGGGTCCCTATGCCTGTTGGTTGGCAAAGTCGGGCTATGAAGTTCACCTCGTAGACCCTGTAGATTTACACGTTGAGCAGGCGAAGGAAGCATCGAATCAACAGCCAGAACACCCGATTGCGAGCATATCGCTTGGTGATGCGCGGACACTCCGTTTTTCGTCGATGTCGGTGGATGCAGTTCTGCTATTAGGACCGCTCTATCATCTGATTGATAAAGATGAACGGCTGCTTGCATTGGGAGAAGCCTATCGCGTCTTACGAAACGGTGGGGTTATGGTTGCTGCCGGCATCTCGCGTTTCGCCTCTTTACTTGATTGTTTCCGCAAGGACCGATTGGGCAACTCGATTTCCAGAGACATTGTTCATAATGACCTCGAAACGGGTTACCATCGTAACCCGACTGAGAACCTTGATTACTTCACGGACGCATATCTTCACCGTCCCGAGGATCTCCGCGCTGAAGTGGTCGAAGCAGGTTTTCAGCATCAAACAACACTTGCTGTGCAGGGACCGACATGGCTTTTTCAGGCGGTTGAAAATTATTGGGTAAACCTTGACCAACGCGCTGCAATCTTAGATTTAATTCGGAAGATTGAAACAGAACCGTCGATACTCGGCGTGAGTGCCCATATCCTTGCGGTAGGAACGAAATAGAACAATAATAGGGTATGTAAATTTAACGTGAAAAATGAATTGTAACCTCTTTAGGGCTTACTGTGGGGAATTGTATGCGAGTGTATCTTGATAACTGTACTTTCAACCGCCCTTTTGATGATCAGACTCAGATTAGAATTAGACTTGAAACAGAAGCCAAATTGTATATTCAGGAAAGAATTCGAGATGGGACTTTGGAATTGGTATGGTCATACATGCTTGATTACGAGAATCTATCAAATCCATTTGAGGAACGCAGAAATACCATTCAAAATTGGAAAGCACACGCTTTCATTGATGTGGATGCCAACCTTGAAATTCTTACAAAGGCGAACGTTTTGAGAGAAATCGGTTTGCGAAATAAAGATGCTCTCCATTTAGCTTGTTCTGTTGCAGCGAAATGTGATTACTTTGTCACCACAGATGATGTAATTCTCAGGAAGACAGTTAGTTTTGAAGAGGTTAAGGTTATAGATCCTCTCGATTTTATTAGGAGTGTATTCCATGATAACAGATGAACAACTCAAAGTAGAAGGCTTAAAGGCTCTTACGGAAGCTTTGGGCGACGTGCAGGCTGAAAAGTTCATTGCATTGGTTATGCGTTCTCGGTTTGATTACACCAAATGGCAAAGGAAACTGTGGGTTGAAAAGAGCGTGGAGGAGATCAGTGATGCAGCAATGAAACTGAGAAAATCAAAAGATGGAGATAGTTGATAATGCCTGAAGATCAAGTGGTTCAAAAGACAGAAGCACTCGCTACAGTCGAATCGCTGCAGGCGGATCTTGAGGCACTCGGTATTGAAAAGGGAATGGTCTTACTCGTCCATTCATCCTTGAGCGCGCTCGGATGGGTCTGTGGCGGTGCTGTCGCTGTCATTATCGCACTTCAGGAGGTCTTGGAAGAAACTGGCACGCTTGTGATGCCCGCCCATTCAACCGACCTCAGTGATCCGAGCCAGTGGAAAAATCCGCCTGTCCCCGAATCGTGGTGGCAAATCATACGTGATACGATGCCTGCCTACGATCCCAATTTAACGCCTACCCGTTCAATGGGTAAAATTGCTGAAACCTTCCGAAAACAAAACGGAGTTCTCCGCAGCGCGCATCCACAGAGTTCGTTTTGTGCACGTGGGCCTCAAGCATCGTCCATCATAAATAATCACGCTTTAGCTTATGGCTTTGGTGAACACTCACCGCTCGCCAGAATCTACGATTTACAAGGTTATGTGCTGCTTCTCGGTGTCGATCATTCGAGTAATACATCTATACATCTCGCAGAATACCGAGCGGATTTTCCGAGCAAACGCGTCGTCCAAGAAGGGGCACCGATCTCACAGGCGGGTTCAACGACATGGACTACCTTTGAAGATATTGATGTAGACGATTCAGATTTCGATCGCCTCGGTGAAGATTTTTTGCGTTCTGATGAAGAAAAAATAGTTCAGTGTGGCAAGGTCGGCATCGCGGATTGCCAACTCATGCCGCAACGTGCTGTTGTGGATTATGCCGTTAATTGGCTTGAGAAAAATAGGGGAAAATAAATTGGAAAGCATAAGTTTAACAGACTGCTAATCGCCCATAGCCGTTTTAAAAATTGAATTTCTCATTTCGTGTGTGTTATACTATAAATATCCAAAGCTGCCACCTAACAAGAAAGGAAAACAAAGAACCGGTCTATGGAAAAAAAACGGGGATCCTTATTTACCGTCCGAGACGCAGAAAGTGCAATCATTACTTATACGGTGTTAGGACTTCTCTACATCATCGGGATATGTCTCTACGAACTTGTCGCCGGATGGAACGGCATCCTACAGATGTTAAGAAAGTTAGACGCAACCTCCCCGGTGTTTAATCGGACCGCAATTGCGTTTATTATCTTCAAAGAAGGAGCGGATATCATGTTAAGACGTTTTAACGAATGGCGTGCTGAACATGCACAAAGCCTTGAAAAAGCCAAAGAACAAGGTATTGAACAAGGTATTGAACAAGGTATTGAACAAGGTATTGAACAAGGTGTTGAGCAGGGGCGTGCAGAGATATATGAAGCTATCGCCGCCTGGAATAAACGCCGACTCGCAGCCGAGGCGAAAGGTATCCCTTTCAATGAACCGCCTCCGTCGCAGAACGGACACCAGCACGAATAGATCCAAGGAGAAGTCAGATGGAATCACCAAAAGAACTTCGCGTATCCAACGATGCAATGAATGATCCGGAAGAATTGCGTCACCGGATCTCAGAAGAGGGGTATCTCTTCTTCAAGAAGCTGCAAGACCCTGACAAACTCTGGACATTGCGGCGAGAGATGCTAACGACGATGCAGGAAGGCGGTTGGCTCGTCGCGGGCACCGACCCGATGGACGGCATCGCCGATATTTCCACCCAGTGTACCGAGGGCGACCCCGAATACACGGATGTATACCACGCGGTCTATAAGTTACAGGCGTTCCACCGTTCCGGACACTGGTCCGAAGTCGTTGATATGGTAGAGAAAATTGTCGGTAGAGAGGTGCTGCCGCATCCACAGAAGATTGCGCGCCTCTGGTTTCCTAAGTACACCGCACATACAACACCGATACACCAAGACTTCGTCCACTTCCAAGGGAATTTTCAGACCTATACCTGTTGGGCACCCGTCGGAGATTGTCCGATTGAGTTAGGAGGCTTGGCAGTGCTACCGGGTTCTCATAAAGTCAATAAAGTCATGGAGCACCACTTTTCGCTCGGTGCTGGCAGTCTCTGCGTTAATGAGGACGAGTTATCCGGCGAATGGCATTCCACAAACTATGAAGTTGGCGATACGCTCATCTTCCCCGCTTTGACTATCCACAAAGCATTACCGAATTTGACCGAAGATCGGCTCCGCGTGTCGCTCGACAACCGCTATCAGGCTGTCGATGACCCAATCGCTGAGCACATGCTTGAACCGCACCTGAACATCTTCAACTCGCTCCAATGGGAAGATGTCTACCGCAATTGGGAGTCCGATGATCTGAAGTATTATTGGAAGGATCACGACCTGACGGTTCTGCCAAGAGATTTCAGTTACGGGAACAAAGGGTTTGAGGAAGCATTGGAATTGGCAAAAGATGGAGATGAACGCGCCATTCTACACTTGAACCGGGCAATCAAGCGTGATGCCACAACCGAATTGGCACAGCGGGCAGTGGCAGTGCTACAAGAAATTAGTGTCGGGGCTGCTGATTAAAGAGGGAGACTCTCCCATGGCTTATAGCAATTTCACCTTAGAAACGGTCCGGGAGGAGTTTCAATTAGAGACAATTGAATCCGCGAACATCTTTGCTGACATAGCACCTGTACCACCGAGCGAGGCACTCGTTGCGGAATTGGCGAAAAAAGTGCAGTTAGCAGTTGCTATAAGGACAGAGAAGGCACGCTCGGAACTTATTGTCACTAATGTTCTCGTTGAGCTCCGCGAGCAATTTGATCGTAATATCAGTCTTTTTTCTGGAATAGACTTCAGTGTTGATGCAGAAAAGGGATTGACAGGCACTTGCGATTTTTTGATAAGTCTATCCCCGGAACAATTTTATTTAGAGGCACCTGTTATCGTTCTCGTTGAAGCAAAGAATGCTGACCCAACGCTTGGCATCGGGCAATGCGTCGCTGAGATGCTCGCAGCACAATGCTTTAATCGGCAGAAAGGCAATAGTATCTCTTGTATTTATGGGGCTACCACTACCGGCACAGAATGGTTGTTCCTCAAATTGGAGGGACAAAAACTTTATATTGATATGTCCGTGTACGCGATTGAAAGGTGTGACAAAATTCTCGGTATCCTCTCCAGCATGGTTAATCAAAAAGCATAAGGCGTTCCGGTAGGTATAATTAACATGGAGTTCCATTACAAAGACATCGTTCCGTGGGGTAGGTCGTTTGATGAATACCTTGATATGTTTAACCTCTCTGAGGACGACTTGGTGCACGACATTGTTGATGTCGGCGGCGGCCCCGCGTCGTTCAATACCGGAATGCACCAGCGCGGCACGCCGATAATCTCCGTGGATCCGATTTACCGGTATTCGGAGGCGGAATTGCGTCAACGGATTCAGGAAACCCACAAAGATATCATCACGCAAGCTTTCGGAAACCGAGATAAATTCGTCTGGACAAGATTTTCGTCTGTCGGTGAATTAGTGGCATTCAGGAGACAGACGATGGAAGCGTTCTGCCAAGATTTCGAGACAGGCAGGCAACAAGGGCGGTATGTCGTCGCAGCACTCCCAAATTTACCCTTTCCTGACCGACACTTTGACCTCGTGCTTTCCGCCCATCTCCTCTTTTTCTACTCTGCCAATAGGGATTTAGCGTTCCATCTTGATGCTGTCCGAGAACCCCTTCGTATCGGGACTGAGGTGCGGATTTTCCCACTCGTCGATGTGAACAGTAGCTTTTCCCCGTTCGTATTACCCGTTATTCGCGAACTTAAAAAAGATGGGATTGATAGCACAATTGAAACTGTGCCGTATCATCTCCAGAAAACTGGCAATCAAATGCTGCGGTTATGGAGCTCAGGTCTTACGCAAACCATTTCACCAGCTAGGTTTGAAAACTCTCCAGCAGTGTCCGACATGTAGCGGATTATAGTAAATCGCGTAATCTCTAATTGTGCTAATTGTCTGAATTGATAAAATAAACTGTTTCCAATAGAAAAAAGCCGTGCTTGTAAAATCCTTTTTTCAGCAGACTAATTATAGCGAAATGTCCTTTCTATTTTCCTTGAATTTCAAAAAAGGAGCA
This sequence comes from Candidatus Poribacteria bacterium, assembly GCA_026706025.1. Taxonomy (NCBI): domain Bacteria; phylum Candidatus Poribacteria; species Candidatus Poribacteria bacterium. The sequence continues at coordinate 42,120 of JAPOZO010000005.1, read as the reverse complement.
CTTGATGACAAAAACAATTATAAGTTTATTCATACTCATACTTCTAACTCTATTTTCGATCAACACCTTTGCCGCAGATTTTCCACCACAACAAAAAGCCATCTTAGAGCCGAGACAATCTATCTATAGAATAACATTCAGTCCAGATAGTAGCACTCTCGCAAGTGGAGGTTGGGATGGAAATGTACGTCTATGGGACGTGGCATCAGGACAGCTCAAATCCGTCCTCACAGGACATTCGCACAATGCCACGGGTGTAGCGTTCAGTCCAGATGGTAGCACCCTCGCAAGTGGAAGTCTGGATAAAACGGTGCGTTTATGGGACGTGGAGTCTGAGCAACAGAAATTTGTCCTCACTGGACATACGGATCGAGTAGAAAGTGTAGCGTTTAGTCTGGATGGCAGCACTCTCGCGAGTACAGGATGGGGTGACCAAACTGTACGTTTATGGGATGTAGCATCGGGTAAACCCAAAGCTATCCTCGTAGGGCACACGGATGATGTCTTTAGTGTAGCGTTTAGTCCAGATGGCAGCACTCTCGCAAGCGCGGGCATTAGTACGGTGCACTTGTGGGATGTAGCATCAAGGCAGCGCAAAGCCTCACTCATATTAGGGAATCAGAGTTGGACCAGAAGTGTAGTGTTTAGTCCGGATGGTAGCACCCTCGCAAGCGCGGGCACTAATACGGTACATTTATGGGACATGGCATCGAATCGGCTTAATGCTATCCTCACTGGGCATTTGGTGGGCATCGAGAGTATCGCGTTTAGTCCGGATGGTAGCACCCTCGCAAGTGCAGGGATGTGGCATGACCAAACAGTGCGTTTATGGGATGTAGCATCGGGTCAGCTTAAAACTGTCCTCATAGGACATCAGGGAGCACTCGTAAGCGTAGCGTTTAGTCCGGATGGTAGCACTCTCGCAAGTGGAGGTCTGGGTCCGGTCATCTTGTGGGACCTCACCGCAACTGTCACCACCACGCCTGCCATTGTGCGTATATCTCCGGACTTGACTCAACCACTAACTATTGGGGAACAACTCACTATTTCCATCAACGTTGTAGGTGGAGAAAATGTGGCGGGATATCAGGCAACTGTAGTATTTGACCCTGATGTTTTCATTTATTTTTCAAGTGATAAAGGTGAGTACCTATCTGATGAAGCGTTCTTTACAGCACCAGTTGTCGAGAAAAATTATGTAACACTGGCATCAGCGGATGTGGAGGGCAAGAACGGTGATGGCACACTTGCAACTATAACATTTCAGGTTGTTGATGCCAAAGCATCGGGATTTCTCCTAACCCAAGCCATTTTTGTTAATCCAGAGGGGGAGCGTTTGTTCCCTTGTGTTGAAAACCGTATAGCGGTAGGGGACATAGCGGAAGATGCCATAGTGGAGGGCAGTACAGGGACTGAATCAGTATACCGCGCTGAGGATGTCAACAGCGATGGTGTCGTAAATATCTTAGATTTGGCACTCGTCAGCTCAAATTTTGGACAGATGGGAGAGAACGAGGCGGATGTCAACGGTGATGGGATAGTCGATATAGTAGACTTAGTTAAAGTGGCTGCTGCGTTTGGAAACACGGCAGATGCGCCTTCTGTCCATCCACAAATACTTGCTATGCTTACCGCCGCTGATGTCCAAAGTTGGCTCACACAAGCACAACGCCTAAACCTGACGGATGTAGCATCACAAAGAGGTATTCGCTTCTTAGAAAAGCTCTTGGCGGTGTTGACCCCGCAAGAAACGATACTATTGCCCAACTATCCGAATCCTTTCAACCCGGAGACATGGATACCATATCAATTGGCAAATTCGAGCGACGTGCAGATTGTCATTTATGATACGCGAGGAATCGCAATTCGACATTTAGCCTTCGGGTATCAACCAGCAGGACACTACACTGCCCGCAGCCGTGCAGCGTATTGGGATGGTCGCAACGATTTAGGTGAACGCGTGGCGACAGGTGTTTATTTCTATCAATTGATAACGGATAAACGCTCGTTGTTGCGGAAGATGGTGATTTTGAAGTAGGAACTATCGCTTTGTAGGTTGTGTGAGAACCACCAGATACAACCTGCTTCTCGCGGTCTATGAACGGAGACACAGAACAGTGAATACATACAAACAAGAGGCAAGAACAGGTTTATTTCACCTTAAGGAATCTGTATTGGATATTTTACTTGAGGCAAAAAACGAGGAAAATTCCTATCGTCAGCCCAATGCTATCCGAAAAAGAAGTGGCATCCCAAAAATAGAGGAACCGAATGCACATGCCAACACGCTTATCTATGGTGTTCTACTCCATCTGGGGGCGGAAAAACGTGTTGAATACAAAAAAGGTTATGGATGGCGAATCACTGATCAAGAGGCATTACTGCGAAGTGAATAGCGCAATCTGTTTCTATAAATAAGATGTTGCTGTTAAAGTCCTACTGATTATCTCAATCACAGACTACCACTTCTGTGTTGGGGCTTCAGAGAGATCTTTAACGAATTCATACGTCCAATCTACCGTCCGATAACCGCAGTTGCTGTAAAAGAGGAAGGCGCGGGGGTTATCCCAGGCAGTACTAATCGCTGCATGCCGGTATCCGACTTTGTGCATCTCTTGAAGCTCATACTGGAGTAGGTAGCGTCCCAAACCTTGTCCCTGAAACTTATCCTCGATGCCGAGCCAAGTCGTGTGAAGCCAATTTTGTGCATCAGGATGGCTTGAAAACTCACCACCGGAGACAGACCAACACTCGCCGACCTCTTTATCATCTTGAAATGCTTTTACGGTGCAGTTCGGAAGTTGTCCGCGCCCCTGTTTCCAATCTACAGAAAGCGTTACAGGTAAACTTGAAGGGACTGGTGTAACGGTGTAGTTTTCCCAATCCAAAAAGACTTCGCCTTCAGAACGATGGTACCCATTATATCCGAGCAGTGCTTGAACCTGATCGAGCGCATCCGATAGATAGGCGTGTTCAAAATGATAGAAGCGGTACCGATGGTCTTGTGAAAAGGCGAAGATTTTGGGAACGTTAAACGCTTTCAGATAGGTTTCTGCCTTTTCAAGCACGGCTTGCCCGGTATGCCGCGCACCGCGTTCGTAACCCAAAAACCGAATAATACCCGCGTTCTCTTTCCTTTCCTCGTGATTCCAGACCTGACCGATACCGACGTGGATAAACGCTTGCACTGCTCCGTTCACCATTGCGACAAAGGCAGTTTCGGAATCGACTCCACCTTCTTTTTTATCAGCTTTACCGGTGGTAACCCCGCGTAATGCGACAGCAAATTCTTCTTCCTTTGCGGGGTAACAGTGTGGAACGTTGGCGGTCAGGCGGTTATAAAATTGGGTTAAAGGTGCTTGCATATCGGCGGTGTATTGAAGAATTTCCATCTGTTACCCCTAATTTTTTGTTTACTCACACAACAGAAAATTGGCGGGGTTACTATGGGGGAACACCCAAGCAAAACACCCGCCAGCAAATATAGGAAGTTTTGTGTAAGTCCCGAATAGGAACGGACGATCATTTAGCGTTTTTGGACTTGGAAACTGGCATCCAATGCCTTCGCAACTCGGACTTGCGACTCTTCGAGGTGTGCCAAACTGTAGTCATCAAGTCGCCCTTGCGCGTTCTGGAGCACACCCTGTATCTCACTGTTGATTTGTCCGAGATGGTGGCGTGCAAGCGACCTCGCGTCTTCAGGCGTTCCACTATCAGCGTCCAATACCAATTTGATGAACCGCTTCAGGTGCTCACGTTGCAACGCGCGACGGAAACTGGAGATGAACGCATCCGTATTTGACCACTGCTTTTCTCCGACATTCCGATCCAATTCCGTCCAGACCGCATCAGTGATGCCTGAAAAGAGTTCTGGCAGTGTGAACGCGTCCTCACCCTTCGGAAACTTCAATTCTGTGTCCTGAACGCGCGCGAGGACGTTCGGATGGAGCAAGCGTCCCAAGATGCGGGTCTGGTTACCCAGGATAACGCTGTGCACCGGGTAATCCAAACGCGTAGAACTCCCGCTACTCGATCCCCAGTCGCTCCAACGGGTGATGGCAAGACTGTTGAGCAGGTCCGGGGGAAAATCGAAGGCTCTGTCCGAGAGTGCGTGCTCTTTGATAAATTGCAGTGCTTCACGCTGTTTCGCTGCGGGGACAGGCACGAACGGGAGCCGTCCGTTCGCATCGCCACGATGATCGCGGTGGTGGTACTGTCCACCGATATAACGGCTTGCAAGGTACATCGAATAACCGTATTCACCGAGCAGCGATCCGAATGCACGCCTGACACGCTGATACCCCATCCCCTCTTTTGTAACCTTATCAGCGATCTTGTCCCAAAGCTCAACGACAATCTCGCGACGTTGTTTCGCAAAATCGAGTGGGTCCGAACCGAGATCCCACCGATTGACCAAGGGGTCCAAATCTCTGCTTTGATATGCGGACGCATCACCATCTGTTCCGTACGTCAGTCCTGGTGTTGCGACACGGGAAGCGATTTTGCCTAACTCCTTTAATTCGCCTTCAGGATTGCCAGCATCGATCGGTTTATACGCATACTCGACGACCCAGTAGTCCCAGGGGCCAATCGTCGTTGTATAGTAATCACCCTGTTTTTTCCCTGCAGGTGCGATGTTTACAGCGTCGTATTCCATCACGGAGCCGAGAAGTGCTTCATCGCTTTTCTTATTTAGGTCGTCAAGCGAATGGATCGTACTCGCTTTAAAGTTGTGGCGTAATCCCAACGTATGCCCGACTTCGTGCATGGTTAATGATTTAAGTGCCTGACCGATAAATTCTTCCGGTAGTTCACCGTCTTCGCCGACCACACCACGCGCCTGTAGGACGCTCGCCATGAATCCCATCTGGCGTGCTAAGCCGGATGCCATCTCACACCGGAATCGTGAGGAATGATCTATCGGATGGTCATGTTCGTGGTCGAGTTCCTCAAAATACGTCGTATATTCTCGCTGCCACGATCTAATGAAACCGTCACTGATAAGAATATCAGCGTCCAATATCTGACCTGTCAGTGGGTTCACGCGGGACGGACCGATGGCGAAACCTGCGTCAACGACCCATCGGATCGTGTTATAGCGCGCATCTTCCGGGTCCCAATCCTCATAATCTTGTTGGATCCGCGCCTCAATCGCGTCGACAAAGCCTGCTTTTTCAAATGCTTTATTCCACTCCAGAATTCCTTGCCGAATATAAGGACGGAAACGATGTGGGACTGTCTTTTCAATGTAGAAAATGATCGGATCCATGGGGGGCGAGAGTTTCGCTTTTTTGTCTGCTTTCTCCAAGTGCCACCGGTTGACGTAACGGATATAGGGTGCGTCACTGGTTTGGAGCGAATAATCTTTGACTGTTGTCATGAAATGCCCCATACGATCGTCAGCGAGCCGTGAGCGATAGTTGTTCGATGGAAGTTCGGAAAGGCTGTAGTGCAGGGTCAACTGGATACCACGACTGTCTGGGACGGTTGTCATAGAGCCACTTGCCGCGTAAACTGCTTGAACCCGCAGCTCAACGTTCTTTGGGAACCCCTTGATGGTGCCCCAAGTGCTACGCGTTTTATCAAATCGGGCACCGCCGCCGATCCGACCTGCCATGGGCGGTAGATCAGACATAAAGACAGGCGAAATATTCACCAATAGACTCCGCCGTTGGGGATGTATACTTTCGATTTTAAGAGAAAATAGCACAGAATCGCTGTAGCTGTAGTCCACCGCTTGCGCAGTCGGTGTCCCTTTATCGGCACGGAAACGCACATTTTTTCGCACGAGATGCACACGGTCGCCAACGCGCCGCCAAACGAGCAACCATTCATCCATCGTCATCCCGGAGATGAGGTATCCTCGTCCGAGTCCGCGTGAAAGACTAATCATGCATAGGAAAGGTTTATCCAATTGTGAGGGTTGAATTTCGCAATAAAGGTTCTCTTTTTTCTCATACAACCTGAAAAAGCCTTGATAGTTTTTACTATCTTCAGTAACTTTTGAAAAATCTTCAAACTCTTTCTTCTTTTTTATGGGTGCTTCCTGTGTTGCAGGTTTTGCTGTTTCCTGAGCGAATATCGGCAGGCAATAACCGCTTATTAAAATAAAACCGATCCCGAAAATCAATAGGTATCGCATTATCTCTTCTCCTTATTTGATTTAGTCGTCTTTTTCGGCTTGGAGGCGTTCAAGCGTTGCCAACGCCTTTGCCAATTCATCCTCGGCGCGTTGTCGTGCAAGAGCCTCTTGTTCAGCACGTTCCTCCGCCTGTTCAGCGCGTTCCTCCGCCTGTTCAGCGCGTTCTTCAGGAGGTGCTAACCATTGCTCTGTCGTGGGATCATACACGCCTAAAGTTCCATCGTGCTCACCGAGTTCTAAGTTTAGCACCGACGACGGCAGACGCTCGTTCACGAATGCTATTTCCTCATACGTACCATCAACCAGTCGAAAACCTATGAAATGCGGTTGTATTTGATGGAGTGGGTCATAGATGTAATACTCCTTCACTTTCAGAACAGACTCGTACAAATCTTTCTTCCCAGTTAGATCATGCCGAAACGTGCTCGGACTCGCAAGTTCTAACACAAAATCAGGGGTATGAGATTCCTCCCATGTCAGGTACGTTCCTCGCTGCTTTTTCGCAACCCCTTGAACAACAAAAACATCCGGGGCAACCGATTTTGTATTATCTCCCATTTTGTAGTAGATTAACAGATCGCCGGAAACATAAACATCATCATGTTCCCGAAAGTGGTGCTCAATTGTTTGTATAAGTGCCATCAGTAGTTTGCGATGCCAATCCGTTTCTGCCATAGATTTACCGTCCGAAGAAGGATAGAAGGGTGTCGGAGCAGATATGATTTTTTGCTGCATAGTTCTACCTCCTAAAAGGATTATCAAATTGCTAAAGCGTTATTCGTTTAAGGATAGCATAGAGGTTGTGAAATGTCAATTCTCAATTTCTTTTTTCAAATTGCGACTCCGACTTTACCGATAATGAATCCGCCGACTGCCGTCGAATGAGAACCGTGGCCAATCGCGTTCCCAGTTTTCGGAGTCGTATGGAATGTAGTGGCACGCCAACGCATGTCTGCGCGTCCCCGGTTTCAAAACTTGCGCACCCCCATGAATCAATTTTCCGCTGAACAGAACCACATCTCCTGGGTTTACCAACACCTGAACCGCGTCTTTACCGTTCTCGCGAAAGACCTGTTCAACTGCCGGAAAATAGCGGTTATGCTGTTGTAATTCATAAGTCTCTCCGGGTTGGAGTGTCATAGGTATGTCGCTTTTCGTAATCAATCTACCTTTATGCGAACCGGGCTGGACGACCAGCGGTCCGTTGTTCTCATCGACACGAACCATCGCAATCCAGGCCGACATACAATCCGGTAGGTAATACTGGTCTTGGTGCAGGGGATGCTCGGATCCTTCATAAAAGTGCATCGTTTGAATCCCCTCCGGTTCGCCGCCAAAACAGTCCGCAAGCGGCTTATGTAAGCGGGCATTGATAAGTAAAGCCAATACGCGCGGGTCGTAAAGATGCTGATTAAAGGTCCTTGCGCCGTATTTATCCTGTTGAAAAAATCCATCCAGATGCTTACGTCCGGCGTGAAGGTCTTCTATATGTTCAACGAAGTGTTCGCACTCTTCGGGCGCAAAAACACTTTTAAGGACAAGATATCCGTTTGCCTCGTAGAACGTTTTTTGTGCGGGTGTTAAACCTGTTTCTTCAGGTGCCATCTTTCCTCCTTAACGAAGTTACGGACACTATATAGGCATTCCTTTCATTTTACCACAATTATTAAGCGAAAATGTAGTTAAATTTCTAAATGTACTTGATAGTTTTTGTTGGAATTGTTAGGGTTAACATTCCAAGGACAAAATAGTGAGAAACCGTTAAAGGAACAGTTTATGAAAACAATACCGAAGATTGTTGCAGTTGGCGGTGGAGAAATTAGAGAAATGGAAACCGCTGCTATTGACAAACGCATCATTGAATTAACCGGCAAAACACAACCGAAGGCACTCTTTATTCCAACTGCCAGCAGCGACGCACCCGGATATATTGATACTTTTGAGAAGGTTTACGGTGAACATTTTGGATGTAAAACGCGCGTTCTCAAGCTCATTCAAGATCCACCAGCGTTTGAGGAGATGTCCGCGCTGGTGTTGGATTCTGACCTTGTCTATGTTGGGGGTGGAAACACCTACAAGATGATGAAATTATGGCGACGCTTGAGGTTAGATACCGTATTGGCAGAAGCTGCGTCCCGCGGTATTGTGCTATCGGGGCTCAGCGCGGGTGCGATCTGCTGGTTTAGATACGGGCATAGCGATTCTCGGTCTTTCTCCAGCAACCCGAAGTGGGACTATATCCGCGTCAGTGGACTTGGATTCATCAATGCAGTCTATTGTCCACATTATCACTTCGAGAAGCGAGAAACTTCCTTTTCGCAAATGATCGCAAAACGGGGTGGCATCGGCATCGCCTGTGATAATAACGCAGCGATTGAGATTGTAGACGATCACTATCGTATCCTCACCTCTGCGCCTAATGCGAAGGCGTACAAACTCTTTAAGCGTGACGGAAACGCTGTTATTACTGAATTACCTCAAGGCAATGGGTATACGCCTTTAGCCGATCTTTTAAGACGGGGATAAGACGATAACCTTTTAGATAGCAACTTGGGTTAAAATAATACCATATTGCGCGGGAGTTGTCAGAAAGACAGAGTGAATTACAGTAATTTTGCCTTGACGGATTTGATTGCTTGTGTTATGGTATTAACACATCTTAGGAGGAGGAGGAATGCCCTTTCTCTCTACATAAAAACCGGCTTTATGAAGTGTCGTAGAGTTTTGGGCGTAAGTGTATATGAAAGTAGCAGCAATGTTTGGTGATCAAAAAGGTGGCGTAGTCGACAAACCGGATCCGCGTGCCGGAGGAGATGTCGTCGTCGTCAAAATCCATGCTGTTCCGATGTGTACAGAGTATAAAGGGTTCGTACATGGTGGCACCGGCGAGCATTTCGGCCACGAAGCCGCTGGCGAAGTCGTGGAAGTTGCACAACCCGGTCGCGTCAAAGTAGGGGATCGCGTGGTGGTGCAACCACAGAACGCTTGTGGCAAGTGTGCGATGTGTGCTATAGGTGAACACATTCACTGTACGAGCGGACGGAACATTCGAGAACTCATCGGGACAGACCCGGCTTCGGCGACTTATGCACAGTATATGCACAAGATGGAAGATCTGTTATCACCGATTCCAGAGGGTGTGAGTTATGAACACGCCGGGATGGCGTGCTGTGGATTGGGACCGACATTTGGCGCGATGGAACAGATGCAAGTCAATTCATTGGATACGGTCATGGTTACCGGCTTAGGTCCTGTTGGGTTAGGTGGTATTATCAATGCACACTATCGCGGGGCGCGCGTCGTCGGCGTAGAAAGCCATCCATATCGTGCCGAGCTCGCGAAAAAGTTGGGCGCAGATATCGTCTTGGATCCAAGTGATGAAGATATTCTCGATCAGATTCGAGATTTTACAGACGGGGTCGGAATTGACAAGGCAGTGGACTGCTCCGGCGCGTCTGCAGCCCATCGTTTAATGGTTGATGCAGCCCGAAGAAAAGGACAGGTCACATTCGTCGGCGAAGGTGGCGAATTTCCGCTTGGGGCGAGTCGGGATATGATTCGGAAAGGCTTAGTCCTACGTGGAAATTGGCATTACAACCTCGGTGTCTATCCAAAATTGATGCAAATGATCCAAAATTCACCCGAACAGATAAACACATTCATCACACACACCTTCCCGATGCGTGATGTGCAGGAGGCGTGGGAACTTCAGGCGACCGGGGAATGTGGTAAAGTCGTGCTGCATCCGTGGGATTAGTCGATTCTCAGACGGTTGCGTCTTGGAGACGGCGGAGTTTGAGAACGAAGGAGTCCTCGTTTAATGCTACCATATCGTAAGAGATCGCTTCCCCTTGGGGAACATCGGATTTTAATTGGATGCCGTCCGACAAACCGAGGGGGAGTAAGTTCTCTTCGTGTGCAATGTCCGCTTTCTCAATCAATCCATTGACTGTATACCCCCCGCTGCCATCGAGTATCTCTCCCGCTTTCAGGTCACGTTTGGCAACTGTGATAATATCGGCAACGGGTGTCGGTAGCGGTGTGCCTGTCGGGTGTCCGTAGAGAACGGCTTTCGCAATCGAAATCGGTGCTTCAACAGCCACGAGGTGGTACGGGCGGTAGAGGAGATAGTTCTTGCCATCACCCCCCGAATGCAGGTTATAACCGGCAAGGTCTTCTTGCGTGAAAGGATGCTCCGTCCGAATAACAACGAATACACCCATCCGTAGTGGGTTGTCCAGCATCGCCTTGCCATCCGTGGCAATACTATTTGCAAGTTCAACGACACCGTGGCGGCTCAAAATGCCGCCTTCTTTTTTTAGACTGAAGACCTCAGCGATGTCCGAAATGTTGACTGAAGGTTCGTGCATGCCGCGAACATCTGGTGGCAGACCTGCCATGTTTGCCAAGGAGGTCATCTCAATCTGTGCCTTCGACCCATCTCGGAACGAGTTGAACATCTTAAAGTTAATCGTGCGTCGTTCAATCAACTCTCGACTGAACCCGAATCGTTGCGGAACAGTGTCCGGTATCCCCGCGCGATCATCATCATAAAACACCGTACCTCTCCCCGCAGCAACGATCTCAAAACCGAGGGTTTTTGCCCACTCGACCATATTCATTGTTACACCGGGTTGATCACCATCAACGAGTGTATAGACGACACCCGCGTTGTCTGCCAAGCGTCTCAGAAACGGGCCTACGGTGACATCCGTTTCAACGTTGACCATCACGAGATGTTTCTTGTGCATCAGTGTGTGGTACGCCATTTGCGCGCCAACTTCTGGAATGCCAGTTGCTTCCACAACCACATCAATCAGATCAGACTGAATAATGTGCAGCCCGTCTTCGGTAACTGCGCGTTTACCGCTGCGGATGGCATCGTTCATCGCGTTGGCATTCCGAACATGCGAAATCGCGTCGGTGGGGATATTACTGGCTGTATACGCGCCTATAGCATGTTTCAGATTGATGTCGGCAATCGCGCTCGCGACCATGCCGCGCATCTGTGAAAGCTGCGCAACCAGTCCGGCACCGAACTTTCCGGCACCGATAATACCGACACGAATTGGGTTGTTTTCCGCTGCGCGTTTAGCGAGTTGTCTACTGAACATACAAGGTTCCTTTGATTCAGAATGCTATTCAAGTGAGGCTTCCATGGATTCTCTGATATTCTGCTCGTGTGATTTCAAAGTCTAACATCTTTCCGCCATCTGCTTCTCGCGAAACAGTTAGTCCAAGAGATCGCCACAATGCTTGTGAACGGACATTGTCCACAGGAACGTCCACTGGACAGAACCGATCTATTTCCAGTTTTTCAAAGGCATGCGCCATCAAACGTCGCACGACCTCTTTGCCGTAGCCTTTACCCCACAGTGTTTTGTCCCAAATCCCGATGGGTAAACGCATCACTTTTTCGCCCTCAATTTTTGCCCGTTCCAAATTCATCCACTGCAAACATACCTCGCCAATGGCGCGTCCACTCGATTTTTCGACGATTGCGAACAGAAATCCGCTATCTCTCATGAATTTACCGGCTTTTTTGAGATATTCCTTTGTGATGGGTCCCTCAGGCGGGGATTCCTCAACCGCGTTTAGAAATTCCGGATCTCTATAGAAAGGGACAGCAGTATCAAAATCGGCATCCCTAAAGGGTCGCAGTTTCAGATGTTCGGTCTCCAAGTGAATATTATGGCATGCAAAGTTTCCTGTTTGTATCATATTTATAAATTTCCTTTAAGCTTTAGAAGTATACTTCGCCAGAGCCGTTCGGTGCTTCCATGATTCCGATTTTCCAACAGCAAATGCTTTCTCGTAGGAGCAACCTCCTGGTCGCGACGCTTCAATGGCCTCCTCAACCAAGGTAGGTTCGCTTTGTCCGGGTGTCGAGTAGGATCTGTGGACGGGTTCTCTCCGACTCCTCCGGGCATCTTTCTACGGGAGTGCCCTTTTTGCTGATTGTTGAAGACTGAAAGTCTCTGTGTGCTTCGTTTTGATACCCACAGTTATAATTGAATACGAGGTATCAAAACCGAATGCGCGTACGATATTCGGCGGATTGATCAAGGTTGAAAATCTAATAAAGAGGTCCTTAACGCACCTCAAACCCAATATGCCGCCATATAAATCTAAAAGGGAATGAACCCAACTTCATAATACGACATAAGGTGTGTTAGGTTTCACTACACTATAGACTAAATAGGTAGGTAAACTTGCTCAAGACTGTCCAGTCGTGTGTGTGGAAGCCGTCGGATGTATCCCATGCTTGATCGTATACAAGGTAAAAATCGCTCCCCGGACGATAGATGTAATTGAGCAAAAAATTCGCGCTGACCCGTTCTGCGCTATCGTTCCACTGCGCATACAATTTGGTAAAGAAACGGGTGTTTAAGGCATAACTGATACGTGTCCCGACAACGTTTGTTGTAAATAGGTCGATTTCGGGCAAGTTAATCCAGTTGCGTTGGTATCGAGTTTCTATCGCGAGTTGATAAGTCATCCGCCACTGACTATCGATGTTAAAACTCACACGGTTACCGTGAAAGTAGTCCCCATACTCCGCACGACCAAATACGGCAAACGGGCGACTACTCTCAGTGAAACCACGTAGTGAAACCTGGTTCATCTCATAGTCACCGGCAGGTATCTCGGCATCACCGACACTGAAAGATTCATCAACGCGGTCAAAAGACCGTTGGACATTAAGGCTAAATCCGTCGTCGGAGTCCAAAAGCATATTTCCGCCAATTCTTGCGTCCCAACCGATGAGGTTGTTATCATGGTCCAATAGATAACTACCGGCGAAACCTGTTCCGACCTCCCGCACACCGTACCGACTGATTTGGATTTCATAATCGGTATCCAACATTAGGGACCTAATATTCCTTCGATGCATGAACCCCATTTTACTTGTAAATTGGGGACCGATGTCGAGATACGAAGCGTTAACGCGAAAATACTTGTTTCGCCAGTTATTTGAGAGGTACCATGCCATATCGCGTTCTTCTGGATCTGGCGACCAACTCCCAACGGTCATCGCTCGCATCCGCCACTGGTCGTGTGGTCTGAAAAACAGGTCTATCCCGCCGTTGCGATGATAATCCTCGCTGAAGTCGCTCTGCCGATTGGTGAAAATGAAGCCGACGGTTGAATCACTGAGAATGTCTCGTTGCATCCTTAGCACAGAAAAGTTCGTCATAGGAATTTCCCCGGAAGCAGCGGTCGTCATGTTAAGCGCGCCTACACTGTAAGCCCCGACTTTTCCCGTCAGTTTACCGCCACCGAGCAGCCGGACCTCTCTTTCATCTTCGATTCCGATGCTACGGCTGTAGAAAACCGACAACGGCGGTGGACCGAAGTCCCCGATGCCTGCACCGAATGCGAACAGTCCGCTACCTTCAAGAAAGAAATCGCGTCGCTCTGGAAAATAAAGACTAAACCGTGTGAGGTTGACCTCTTCCTGATCCGCTTCTACCTGTGCGAAGTCGGTATTTAATGTTAAGTCCAACGTCAGGTTCGATGTTATACCATATTTCATGTCCAATCCGAGATCGCGTTCAGTGGTACGCTGCCAATCGCCGTCTTCGAGATTTCGTCCCAAACCGCCGAGGAGATACGGTTTGACATCAAAATACGATGGTGCCGCAATACCCTGCAGTCCCGTTAGCTTGCCTTGATATATAGGATGGTATGTCCCGGGCCAACTCTGGCTTCGAGGCACTTGAATCCACTGTGTTGTCTCGTTTGTCCGTTGGATATTGCGCCCAAAATTCACACCCCATATCATCGAATCTTTTTTCTTAAACCGCAGTTGATTAAACGGAATCGCGATTTCGACTGTCCAGCCTTTCTCGTGCTGTTGTCCAGCAGCTTCCCAGATACAGTCCCAGCTCCCGTTGAGGTTTTCGCCACCGTCTGTGACGGCGGTGTCTGATAGTGCGCCGAGTGCATTCGTCCGAAAGAAGAAGCACTGTCGCTTATCACCGTAAGTGTCGAGCATGATGTAAACGTTATCATTTTGCCAGAGTCTCCCATCGCGGCGCATTTCATTCGCAACAATTTTTTCCGGTTCGGAATCATAACATTCAAACCCGATGTAAAGTTTTTCAGTGTCATACAACATGCGAACTTCTGTGCGTTCGGTAGTCGGTTGCCCTTCGTTGGGTGATTGTTGGGTAAAGTCGTCAATCACTTGGGTCTGAGACCAGACTTCTTCGCTGAGGTGTCCATCAATTTCGATTGCTTCTTGGGTGAACGACGGTCTAATTTCTTTGCTGGCTTCGACATTTAGGTTCGCTGCAGCGATCGCCGTGAATATCAGAAGAACGATTCTGTGGCGCATCTTTTCTCCTCTTTTAGATTTTTCTTGCCTGCAAACGTGATATTTTGTTGTCCTTTAAAAAAGAAAGACCCTCACCGAAATCTCATTTTGTGGCGTTCAGTGATGGGCGTTATATTGTGTAATTCGGAAAGTGTTTTATGCTTCACTTACTCGCCCACCACTGCGCGACACATGGAAATACCAATTAGCACGACACCAAGACCGATGAACGTGCAGAGGCAATTTTTATGTATCAGTGTGATAGACGATAAATAAAACATCCGAGAGTCCTATTTAGAATTCATATATGTTAAGTATTATAACATATTTTAGAGATAGGTGTCAAATTTTTATGATTTCTATTGACACTAAAACATTTAACCTTCAGATTTCTGAAAAATTCATATTTCTTTAAAAAAAGCGAAGAGGTTCACAACTAAAGATAAAAATGAATAGCTGTATTTCAGTTTTACAATTTCCAAAAACTTGACGAGACAACGGATGTGGGTTATAATAGTTGGCAAGACGCGTGTTGAAACCGAGACTTAAAAATAAGAGGGATATTTTCATGAAAGGCTTGGTCGTTCTTAGTATATTTGCGACATTCATATTAGCGTTTGGCATCCAAGGGGTTGTCGGTGCTGAAGATGATACCGTTCCAGTAGCTTCAAGGTACGATATCGCCATCAGTGAGATCATGTACGCCACCAACGCCGACAAACTTCCGCAATGGATCGAACTCCACAACAGAAGTGGAAAGAAAGTTAGCCTTGAAGGATGGGAGGTTACAATTAAGAACCACCCAGAAGATAAATCCGTCCTCTCCACCACGCTCACCTTCACTTTAGATGCGAAGATACTTGATAGAAACCAAGTGCTGCTGCTTGTGACTGAGCAGGGTCCCAACTCTGGTGTCGGGGCTGCAAAGGGCGACCTCCGATCAGACCGTATTGTCATCCTAAAAGACCTTATCGGCGGCACCCCCGGTTATCGCCTCTTGAGCCAAACCGCTTTCAGAATCACCCTCATGGCAGCAGCCGAGAGAACACGAAGCAGGAGACCAAGCGACATCGCCGGTAACCTTGATGAAATACCCGAATGGAAGTTTCCGTTGATTGCGGGAAACCAGCGGAGTTCTATTATCCGAGCGTATGACGGTAACAACGCGACGGGGCATCCGTTCGATGGCACGGCAGCAAACGGATGGGCACTTACCGCGAAAAAAGGTGCCCAGTATGTAGTCCAGCATCCTACCTACTACGGATACCGCAGTGATCACGGCACGCCCGGGTATCGCGCACGTGCGTCTTTACCCTCTTTACCCGTAGAACTCTCCAATTTACCCGTGGAACTCTCCAAATTCCGTCCTGAGCGTAAAAAATCCAGCGGTGAAGTCGTTATCAGATGGATAACCGAATCCGAGATGAACAACGCAGGTTTCAATATCAAACGAAGCACAACCAGAGATGGTGAGTTCAATGTCATCAATTCCGCTATCATCCCCGGCGCAGGTACAACCAGCGAAAGGCGATCCTATACCTACACCGATAAGACCGCAAATCCGAATGTCGTCTACTATTACCAAATTGAATGTGTCTCCGTAGACGGGACCCGTCAGACACTCCGTATGAGTCGCCTCAAAGGGTTTATTGTGCCTAAAAACCGAGGAGGGCCCTTGATCTTGTGATAAAATTCAAACAGAAGTAGATCACCAAACTGTCCGCCTTCTAATGTGCTTCTAATACTATATCCATAGTGAGATATATCTATAGCAGCATCCTTTCCTTTACCCTTTAAGGTATCCATTGTATGAAAACGAGCAGAATATCTTTACTCAGTTTGCTAACTTTGGCGGTTCTGTTCTCATGTGCGAGGGCTCCCCAACAAAGCATTGAAATTTTTGAGAAAAGCGTTGATTTTACGGTGGTCCGTGTGGAGGGGAGATCAGGGGCTGCTACTGGCTTTTTTGTGGCACCCGACAAAATCGCAACGAACATCCACGTCGTCGCACACCCCGGACCCGTTTTCGTAAAATCCGCTGAGAAAAAGAGAATCTGGACTGTAGAAGGTGTCACGGCGTTTGATGTCAAAAATGATCTCGTTCTCTTAAAAATTGCGGGTGGAGGCATGCCTTCTCTCCTTGGCGACAGCGATGCTGTTATGGTTGGGGATACAGTTATTGTCACAGGCTACCCCGGTGGAAAGTACAAGGTCACAAAGGGCGTCGTCCATCGTGTACGCAACAGCGATAAATGGCTACAGATGGAAATTCCACTTTCTGGCGGCAGCAGCGGCAGTCCTGTACGAAACAGTGAAGGCCAAATTATAGGAGTTGTTTCTGCCGTAGAAGATCCTTACAGTTATGTTATCCCATCAAATACGCTACAAACATTGCTTGACCGATCGGAACCTGTGGAGTCTTTGACACAGTGGCGTAAACGAGAGCCTATTCGTGCCTATATATACGCTGTTCGAGGGCAACGTAAATACAACGCTAATCACTATAATGAAGCCATAATGGATTTCAATAAAGCTATCAAACTGTACCCTCAGAAGGCGGATGCCTACTACAATCGCGGGCTTGCGAAATTCACGCTTGGAGACCTTGAATTCGTCCAAGGAAATCTTGAGGCAGCTTGGCGGTTGTATGAAGCCGGAATTGAAGACAGCACGCAAGCCATCAAACTTACCCCTGAAGATGTCTATGCATACCACAATCGTGCAGGTGGAAAGTTCCGACTCGGTCAATCCACGGCAAATCAAGGAAATATAGCGGAGGGACAACGGTACTATCGCGGGGCGATCCAAGATTGGACGCAAGTTATCAAACTCAATCCAGAACTTGCCGATCCGTATAACAATCTCGGAATAGCAAAGGCGATCCTTGGTGAATCTAAAGACAGTCAGGGCGACATCGCAGGGGCACAGGAATTATATGCTGCGGCGATTGTGGACTGCACCCAAGCAATACGGTTAAACCCAGCGTATGCCGAGCCATATATCAATCGTGGCTATGCACAGTTCCGCCTCGGTAAGACGAAAGCAGATCATCAAGACTTGGCGGGTGCGCAAGAATTGTATGCAGCCGCTGTTCAAGACTTTACCGAAGCAATACAATTGGACCCAGAGAGTGCATACGCCTATGGGAATCGCGGTGTTGCCAAAGCTGCGCTTGGTAACGCTGAAGAGGCGATACAAGACTTTGATGCAGCCATCCGAATTAACCCCGAATATACCGAAATCTACTACGACCGCGGACGCGCAAAAGAAGTTCTCGGGGAAAAGAAAGCCGCACAAGCAGATTTTGAGAAGGCGAAAGCACTCAATCCAGATGTCGGACAGTAACTCCGGGGAATAAAATTAGAGGTATCCATTCATGAAACGGAACAGCATATCTTTACTGGTTTTACTGACGTTAAGTTTTCTTTTCTCTGGTGCGCGGACCCCCAGTAACTTGTTTCCAAAAAAAAACGAAGCACCAATAGTAAGCGTAACGTCTGAAAAATTAAAGGGTTCTGTCGTACGTATAGTCGGTTTGCTCGGTACTAAGGTCCAAAGTGGTAGCGGTTTCTTCGTTGCGCGTGACAAGATTGCCACGAACATCCATGTTGTCGCACACCCCGGACCTATTTTCGCAAAACTTGTTAACAAAGAGACAGTTTGGGCGGTAGAAGGTGTGACAGCGTATGATGTGAGAAACGATCTCGTCGTCCTAAAAATAACCGGTGAAGGCACGCCACTACCGCTTGGCGATAGTGATGCAGTTAGACGTGGTGAGACTATTTCTGTTGTGGGTTTTCCGAGGGGAGGAACGTACAAAGTTTTGACTGGAACTGTCCTAAACACTCGGAATAGCGATAAACGGATTCGGACCACAGCCGATACTGTTGTAGGGAATAGCGGAGGCCCTTTACTAAACAGTAAAGGACAGGTTATCGGGATTCATGTTGCCAGAGATGAGGCTATCCCTTCAAACGCACTCAAAGCATTGCTCTCGCAATCTACACAAGTGGAACCTATAGAACAGTGGCACAAGCGGGAACTTATCCGTGCCTATGCTTACTTCATGTTAGGAAAAACGAAATTCACTGCTAAGGACTATAACAACGGGATGATTGATTTGGATAAAGCGATACAGTTGAACTCTGAGTTTGTTTATGCTTATTATGCACGTGGGGTTGCGAAGTCTGAACTTGGTGACCATAAAGGGGCGATCGCTGATTACGATAGATACATTGAACTAAACTCTGGAGATGCTGAAGCCTATTATCGACGTGGACAAGCGAAAAAGGCACTTGGACAACACGACGCAGCGCAGATAGATTTTCAAAAGGCTAAGGCGTTAGATCCGAATGTTGGAGAGTAACTGTGAACACTAATGTTGGAGGTAACAATTGATGAGACAAAACGGCAAATTTTTATTCGTTTTTTTAATATTAAGTTTTTTCATCTCTTGTGCACAGGCACCGCAGCAGCTGGTTTCCGAGAAACCCGCCGCGCCGACTGTGGACTTAACGTCCGAAAAAATCAGAGATTCTATTGTATTGATTGAGAGTGAAAACGCATCCGGTACGGGTTTCTTCGTTGCACCAGATAAGATTGCGACGAACATTCATGTCGTCGCCCACCCTGGTCCTGTTTCTGTAAAATCTCCGGGCAAAGAGCAAAATTGGGCGATAGAAGGTGTTGTTGGATTTGATGCCAAAAATAGTCTCGTCTTCCTAAAAGTTATCAGTGAAGGCACGCCGCTGCCCTTAGCGGATAGTGATGCGGTTCAAGGCGGTGAAACTGTCTCTATCGTCGGGTATCCCAACGGCACATACAAAGTCACAAAAGCAAATATACTATATAAGATTCGGAATAGCAATGAGTGGCTTCCAATGAGAGCCACCACTGCTCAAGAAAGCAGTGGTGGTCCGGTGCTAAACTCGGAGAAACGCGTTATCGGTGTTACCGTCCGATACGGCAACGACTCCTACGGTTATGCGATTCCTTCAAATACGATCAAGGGGCTGCTTGCCCAGTCTATGCCTGTGGAGCCTTTAGAAGCGTGGCAGCAGCGGAGACCTGTCCGTGCCGAGGCACACTACACTTTCGGTGAACGGAAATTCGCTGTCAAAGATTATGCCGGTGCGATCCTTGACTTTGATAAAGCGATTGAACTCAACCCTACGTATGTCCGTGCCTACTACGAGCGCGGAAAAGTTCAAAGTCACCTCGGAGACATCGAATCCGCGCGGGGTGATGTAGAGAAAGCCCAGCGGTTGTATCACCAAGGCATCACTAACTTTGATAAATACCTCCAACTGAAGAACAATCTAGAGGAGGCTAATGGTCAGACAGCGGACTCGAAAGTCACAAAAACTGGAGAGTCTATAGTGCTCGTAATGGGTTGGGCTGGCACCTTAAACAGCTTCTTCGGTGGTAGCGGTTTCTTTGTGGACGAAGACAAGATTGCAACGAATATCCACAATGTTGCCCGGTCCGTATCTGTTTTTGCCAAACTCAGTGACAAAAAGACAATCTGTGTAATTGAGGGTGTCACGGCGTATGATGTGAAAAACGATCTCGTCGTCGTAAAAATCGCAGGTGAAGGCACGCCGCTGCCCTTAGCGGATAGCGATACGGTTCAAATCGGTGAACGAGTCACTGCTATGGGATACCCTAACATAAAATACAAAGTCACGCAAGGAACGATACAGAGTATTCGGAATACCGATAAATGGCTCCGCATGAAAGTGGATACTGCTGGCGGTAGCAGCGGGGGGCCTGCGCTAAATAGGAGTGGACATGTCATAGGAATTCATGCTTGGCGCGGTGAGCGTTACGGTTACGCTATCCCCTCAAATGTGCTGAAGGTGTTACTCGCTGAGGCGCAACCAACGGAGCCTTTGGCAGAGTGGCGAAAGCGAGACCCTATCCGTGCTTATGCCTACCACGTTCAGGGAAAAGTTAAATACGATGCGGGGCACTATCAGGAGGCGATAGCTGCTTTTGATAAAGCCGTTCAGTTAAATCCTGAGACTCTCTATACCTACTACAAACGCGGGGAAGCAAAGGCTGCCTTGGGTGAACACGAAGCGGCAATAACCGATTTTGATAAGGCAATCCAACTTAACCCAGAATGTGCTGCTGAGGCCTCCGACGCGCGTAAGCGTGCGGTAAAAGCTCTTAAGGAAAAAGAAGCCGCAAAAAAAGCACGCAATCCGCGGAATCTCCCTGATTATATCGCTCGTGCGAAGCAGCGGTTCAGTCTTGGCGAATTCCAAGCCGCTCGGGGGAATGCGGAGAAGGCACAAGAACTCTTGGCAACAGCAGTTGAGGACTGGACACACGTCATTAAGTCCGCTCCGGGGGATGCCGAAGCCTATTGGGGTCGGGGCCTCGCAAAACTGGCTCTCGGTGACGCGGAAGGCGCAATCACCGACTTTGATAGAGTCGTTGAAATAAACCCAGAGTCCGCCGAAGCCTTTTACAGTCGCGGACGGGCAAAGCAGACACTTGGACAGAAAGAGGCAGCACAAGCCGATTTTCAAAAGGCTAAGGAGCTAGATCCAGATGTCGGACAGTAACTCCGGGCAATAAGATTAGAGGTATCCATTCATGAAACGAAACACCAAATTTTTATTTCTTTTTTTGGTCTTAAGTTTTTTCATCTCTTGTGCACAGGCACCGCAGCAGGTGGTTTCCGAGAAACCCGTCGCACCGACTGCGGACTTAACGTCCGAAAAAATCAGAGATTCTATTGTATTGATTGAGAGTGAAAACGCATCTGGAACAGGATTCTTCATTGCACCGGACATGGTTGCGACGAGCACTCACGTCGTCGCTCACATTGGTTCTGTTTCCGTAAAATCTCCCGACAAAGAGAAAGATTGGACGATAGAAGGTGTTGTTGGATTTGATGCGAAAAACAGCCTTGTTATTCTAAAACTTGGAAATAAAGGCAAGCCACTGCCTTTGGCGGATAGGGTTCAAATTGGTGAGTCTGTTTCTATCTCCGGTTATCCTAATGGAGCATTCAAGGTTTCGGAAAGTCGTATACAAAGCATCCTAAAAAATGATAGGTGGCTCAGGTTAAATACAACAACTGCTAAAAAAACTAATGGCAGTCCAGTGTTTAACAATAAGGGTCAAGTCATCGGGGTTATTGTGCCGTATGGTGATTACACAATTTCTTCAAGCGTGCTTGCGGCGTTACTTGCTGAGCCTATACCAATGGAACCTTTGACGGAATGGCAGCAACGAGAACAGATTCGCGCTGCGGCGTACTACGGTTTAGGGAAAGAAAAATTCGGTGCCAAAGATTATGCGGGCGCGCTCGTTGACTTTGATAAAGCGATTGCGTTTAACCCCGCGTATGTCCGTGCCTACTACGAGCGCGGAAGAACTCAAGATCATCTTGGGAACTATGACAGCGCGATTGCTTCCTGTACGCGAGTTATTAAAATAGATCCGGATGCCCCTGATGCTTACTTCCTCCGTGGGAGCGTGAAGGCACACCTTGGTGACTATACTGATGCAATTGTTGATCTTGATAAAGCCATTGAACTTGACGCTCAGTATGCCGATGCTTATAGCAATCGAGGTGGTATAAAATGTAGATTGGGAGAGTCTGAATCTGCACGCGGGAATGCTGAGAAAGCACAGCGTTTATATGAAGCGGCGATAGCCGATTGCGATAAAGCGATCCAGGTGGATCCAGAGTATGCCCATACCTATAATTTTCGCGGTGCCGCCAAGGCATCTCTTGACGACTTTGAAGGGGCAATACTTGATTTCAATAGGGCGATCCAGATTGAGGCAGAGGATGCGACTATCTACAACAATCGTGGAACCGCAAAATTCAAGTTTGGCGAATCCGAGAACGCACGTGGGAATACTAAAGAAGCGGAGCGTTTGTATAAAACAGCGATTGAAGATTTTACGCAAGCCATCAACGTAAATCCAGAGGATGTTGGTTTCTATCGTAATCGTGGTGGCGTGAGGTTGGCCCTTGGTAAATTAGAATCGGACCACGGCAATCCTGAGAAAACAGAAGCGTTATATGAATCGGCGATTGAAGATTTTACGCAAGTCATCAAGGTAAATCCAGAGGATGACTCCGCCTACAATGATCGGGGATTGATGAAGTTCAGGCTTGGCGAATCCGAAGCTGCCCGCGAGAATGCCAAAGAAGCACAGTATTTGTATGAATCGGCGATTGAAGACTATATACACGCTATCACGATTGATCCAGAGGGTGCTAATACTTACAACAATCGAGGACTGGCGAAGTCTGCCTTTGGTAAATTAGAATCCTCCCGCGGAAATACGGAGAGAACAGAAGCGTTATATGAATCGGCGATTTCGGACTATAGACAAGCTATTGAGATTAATCCAAAATATACTGAGGCTTATGAGAATCAGGCAACAGTAAAATGTAAACTTGGCGATATTGAGTCCGCACGCGGTGATGCTGGGAAAGCGCAGGGGTGGTATCACGACGGCATCACTGATTACGATGAATACATCCAACTAAGCAATCCGGAGGATGTTAACGAGTCAGCAGCGGATTTAACATCCGAAAAAGCCAAGGATTCTACAGTCCGTGTGATGAGTTGGGCTGGTGGCTTTTATAGTGGTAGCGGCTTCTTTGTGAAGGAAGACAAGGTGGCAACCAATGTCCATGTTGTAGCCCAACCCGGTCCTGTTTTCGTCAAACTTAGAGGTAAAACGAAAATCTTGGCTGTTGAGGGAGTCACTGCTTTTGATGCGGAAAATGATCTCGTCATCCTAAAGATTGCGGGTGAAGGCATCCCGCTATCTCTCGGTGACAGTGAAACTATTCAAAGCGGTGAACCTGTTGTTGCGGTGGGATACCCTGACAAAAGATACAGAGTCATCAAAGGAACGATATGTAGTACTTCCAATGGTGATGAATGGCTCCGGATGACCCCTTATATTGGTAGTGGCGGTAGTGGGAGCCCTGTGCTAAGTAGTAGTGGTGGACAAGTCGTAGGGATTAATGCTGCTGGAAATGAGCATTACGGTTACGCTATCCCCTCAAGTATACTCAAGGCATTACTTGGGCAGTCGGAGGCAACAGAACCTTTAGCGAAATGGCAGCAGCGAGAACTTATCCGTGCGTATGCATTATTCGTTCAGGGACAGATGAAATATAATGCGAATGACTACCATGAAGCGATAGCCAATTTTGATAAAGGCATAAAAATAAACGCTCAATTTTTTTATCCTTACTACAAACGCGGAGACGCTCAATTTGCCCTTGGCAACTATGAAGCAGCGATAGCCGATTATGATAAAGCCGTAAAAATAAATGATGGAATTTTCAATATTTATTTCGATCTCGGATTAGCGAAGTCCAAACTTGGCAATAACGAAGCGGCGATAGTTGATTATGATAAAGCTATCAAGATTGATCCAGAACATACTGATGCCTACAACAATCGCGGGGTTTTATATGATGACCTTGGTGATTTGGAATCTGCCCGTGGCAATACGGAGAAGGCACAAACGTTCTATAAAGCGGCGATAGCCGACTACGATAAGGTTATCCAACTGGCCCCAAAGTCTACTGGTGTCTACAACAGTCGCGGGGTTTTATATGACGACCTTGGTGATTTGGAATCTGCCCGTGGCAATACGGAGAAGGCAGAAGCGTTCTATGAGGCGGCGATAGCCGACTATGATAAAGCTATCCAGATAGATCCAGAGTCTATTGATGTTTACAACAATCGCGGTGTGTCACACTATAGTCTTGGTGATTTGGAATCTGCCCGTGGCAATACGGAGAAGGCAGAAGCGTTCTATAAAGCGGCGATAGTTGACTATGATAAGGTTATCCAGATAGATCCAGAGTCTACTGGTGTCTACAACAATCGCGGGGTTTTATATGACGGCCTCGGTGATTTGGAATCTGCCCGTGGCAATACGGAGAAAGCAGAAGCGTTTTATGAGACGGCGATAGCTGACTATGATGAGGCTATCCAACTCGCCCCGGAGCATGCCAATGCCTATAATAATCGCGGTGTGGCACACTACAATCTTGGTGGTTTGGAATTTGCCCGTGGCAATACGGAGAAGGCAGAAGCGTTTTATGAAACGGCGATAGCCGACTACGATAAGGTTATCCAGATAGATCCAAAGTATGCCAGTGTCTACAACAATCGCGGGGTTTTATATGATGACCTTGGTGATTTGGAATCTGCCCGTGGCAATACGGAGAAGGCACAAACGTTCTATAAAGCCGCAAAAACTGACTTTGAAAAAGCGAAAGTGCTCAACCCGGAAAATCTCCCTGATTACATCACTCGTGCGAAGCAGCGGTTCAGCCTTGGCGAATTTCAGGCCGCTCGGGGGAATGCGGAAAAGGCACAAGATCTCTTGGCAGAGGCAATTGAGGACTGGACACACGTCATCAAGCTCGCTCCAGGGGATGCCGAGGCTTATAGCGGTCGGGGCCTCGCAAAGTTGGCTCTCGGTGACGTGGAAGGCGCAATCACAGATTTTGATAAAGCCATTGAGATAAACCCAGAGTCTGCAGAAACTTACTACGATCGCGGGCGTGCGAAAGAGGCACTTGGGCAGAAGGAAGCCGCAAAAGCAGATTTTGAGAAGGCTAAGGAACTGGATCCAGATGTCGGACAGTAACTCTGGAGAATAAAATTAGAGGTATCCATTATGGCTTTGTATCCAAACGCCCAATGGTACAAGGAAAATGGGCTTTTGGAGTAAAGACGGGTAAAGTGGAACGTCTTGCCTACGGAAACACCGGACCCGAAATCTTCCGGTTTCTACCGTGAGGTGGGACCTCCCAATAAGGTAATCTTATTCGTTACGACTCTGTGAGTGCATATCGAGGGGATTATCTGCCTCAAATACACGCTGTGCCGCAGTGGGTAGTTTTCCTTGGTCCGCGGCCTGTTCCACCCAATGGGTCGGAATCCCATTTGTCCATTTGGCTGGCTCTGCTTCTGGGTCAGGCGTTCGATACGCCATAAGCAGTCCCCACCGGGTCGGCATCCTTGGCTTCCGATAGCCAACATAATGCGGCATATGATGGACAAACGAAACCATGCTTCCAGGCGGTAGTGAGAGATGTACGATTTCCAACGGCTTCCCTGTGAAGGCGTGGACTTTGCCTTTCAGCCAGCCCGCTTTCATGGCAGCGTCATCATCGGGTCGTTCCGTGCTCCATTTGTACGGAATCCGATAGAGATGTGCACCGGGGATAATCGCAAGTTCGCCGCCATCCTTGATAATTGCCCCTTCTGGATAGCACAACGTCCGAATACACTGCCGTTGTAGGAAATCAGTGGTAAGGGCGTGTCCAGTCCCAATCGGGTCCTCAACTTCGTATTGTCCCTCCCGATACTGGTGTGCATGCCACCGGCGTCCTTTTGAACCCGGTGCCCGGTTGAGCATGAAGCAGTGATCGAGTATAAATCGGTCTCCGAAAAGTTTCCTGAAGAGTGCCATCATCTGCGGATGAGCGGATGTCACGTCCATTATAAAGTCGTCGTATCCGGCAGGAAAGTATTCCGGCATGACACCTTGTGACTTGAACCCATGTGTGACCAACGCGTTGCCCGGTCCGAACAGTCCCTGGGTATGCATATATTGACGCAACTCAGCGGTTCTGAGGAAACTGGGCATTTGCTCTGAACCCCCGCAGCACGCCGCCAAAAACGTCGGTGCAATTTGTTCTGGCAAAGGCTGCGGAAACCCCCGCGCCTCAAAGTCGATAGCACGCCACTCCGTATCCATGAGGATCGCATCGTTCATCTGTTGTAACTTCTGTAAGCTGGTTGTCCACTGCTTACGGGCAGCATCCGTGAGTATCCCTTCCCACACCCAATATCCATCGCGCTCAAACGCAGTCCGGTCAAACGCTTCAAGTATTTCCAGCTTCAACAAGTTGTCCACACGATTTTCCGGGGAGCCGTCGTGTGTCGATAAGGTATCCATTTAGTTCTCCTTTGGCGAGGAAGTTCAAGCTATTTAATTCGGTATCAGGAGTTTATCCCTACTCGGAAAGCATATAGTTTGGCACGGTTCAGCACAAAACGGAGTCGTAGCGGCTGTGTAGCATTTGCCACCGTAGTTGATTTCCATCGCACCGCGTGTCGGATATTATCACTTGTCAACGGAACGCAGTCATCAACCGAAAATCCGGGTTGAACCTGTCCTTCAGCCGTTAGCACTTCAACTTTGACCTGGCCTCCGCTCGCATCGGCATTAATTTCAAATCCGCCGTCCGGAATCTGTAACGGGACGGTTTCAACGATACCATCATCTGCATCTGCATCAAGCGAGACGAAGCCGTCTAATCGCCACTTCGCAAGTCCGATCTCCTTGTGCCGATCCTTCATCTGCGCCCCGTGGGTGTGTTCTGTCCCTGTATAGTACCAGTGAATTTCATCGTCGGTAATGATCGGTTCGATGGCGGTTCCCATAATCATACCGGTGTCGAATGTACCGCTTTCACCGCGCGGGATAATCGGGGTCCGAATCCCGTCTGGATAGTCCCAATTGAACCCGTCTCGGCTGCAAACAAGTTGCGCGTCAATCGGTCCATCAACAGGGATTTCATGTTCTGCCGCACCGGGTCCTGTCACATATAACACGCCGGGGATGCCGATGTAAATGTTATGATAAAGGAAGCCCGACATATTGTGGATTTCAGCGCGATCGGCACCGTATCGCTGCACACCCACTGCGTCGTCCGCATCCGCTGCACCGAACATCGGTTCGAGCGGTTTCCAAGGTCCCTCAAGACGTGGACTTTCAGTGTATGCGATCATACGCCTTGCGTCTTTATCGTTCCCACGTATCAAGGCATACGCACGGAACAGGTCTGTTTTTTTATCGTAGATGACGTTGAACGCACCTTCGTTATCCCGATCCGCAATTGGTTCAAGGTAATCTGAATCGTCCCATCGGATCCCATCGGGTGACATGAGCAAGAAGATGTTACGGTACCGTCTGCAAAAACCGATCATCTTATACCGTCTCTGTGGATCCGATTCATCATCATCACGGAAGACGCACGCACCGTGGAGGTCCCACACAATGTTGTTATTTGGGTTTCCGTTAAATTCAAACAGACCAAGATTCGGTTTCGTCCATGTCAATCCATCATCGCTCTCCGCATAGCAGGTAAGGTCACCGCGATCATTTTCAACAAATTTCCGCCCGTAAGCATCGTGGGTCTGTCCCCTATATGTTGACGGGTTTCGGTCAGGACGTGGCACGTAAAGTCCCGGAATCTCATTCGCTTCAAACCGCCAATGCGGTCCCATACGACACATGTACCACATACGGTATTTTCCGTACGCAGCATCGTATAGTGTAGTCCCGTAGAGGTGTACACGTCTGGACTGATCCGGTCCACCGTGTTCCCACAGATTGTCGGGGTCAGGTTTAAGAACAGAAACATCATGCTTTACGCACTGATGCAGTGTGCGCGTCACGCCGTGTTTGGAAGCGATCAGCGCGTCGTCAACAAACAGTTCTGTGCCAGTATCAAGTATATGAACAGTATTTAAATTCACGTTGTTTTCCTCAATTAATCGGCAGGTGCTTCCAGAGATATGTGTTTAGACGGATCAAAAGTGAAACATATTTTCAGCCTTGCCGTTTGTCTTCTTCCAATTGTGCTTTCAAGGATTCTGAACTTTCATACCATCCTTCCGAATCCTTTACTTTCGTCCGAGCGTCTTCCGCATGGCGGTGAATTCGCCTGCAGTCAGCGTAAGGTGTAGGGGTTAGTCTGCCCGTGCGAGTGTCCACAAGAATATCGTGCCGTCGCTACTCCCACTCGAGAGGGTACCACTATCCGGGCTAAACACCACGCTCCAGACTGCATCTGTATGCCCTGTGAATGTGCGTATGGGCTTGCCAGTGCTGACCTCCCATAAACGGATGGTATTGTCCCCGCTCCCACTTGCGAGCGTCTGTCCATCTGGGCTAAACGCCACGCTATAGACTGCATTCGTATGCCCTGTGAGTGTGCGGACGAGATTACCTGTGTTCACATCCCATAAACGGATAGCCGTGTCTCCACTCCCGCTTGCGATTGTTTTTCCATCTGGGCTAAACGCCACGCTCCTGACAGCCCGCGTATACCCTGTGAGTGTGCGTATGGGATGAGTATGTCCTGTGAGTGTGCGTATGAGATTACCTGTGTTCGCGTCCCATAAACGGATGGTCTTATCCCCGCTCCCGCTTGCGATTGTTTTTTCATCTGGGCTAAACGCCACGCTCCAGACCACATCCCCATGCCCTATGAGTGTACGTATGGGCTTGCCAGTGCTGACCTCCCATAAACGGATTTCCTGATAAGTCCCACTTGCGAGTGTTTGCCCATCTGGACTGAACGACACACTCTGGATCCCTGTGGAGGGAAGGCTGTGCAGAAGATTGCCAGTGCTGACCTCCCATAAACGGATACCATTCTTGCCAAAACCTCCGCTTGCGAGCGTCTGTCCATCCGGGCTAAACGCCACACTTTTGACCGCATCCGTTGTGAGTGTGCGTAGGGCGGTGCCAGTGCTGACATCCCGTAAACGGATTTCCTTATAACTCCCGCTTGCGAGTGTTTTTCCATCTGGACTGAAGGATACGCTCCAGACCACACCCCCATGCCCTGTGAGTGTGCGTATGAGATTGCCAGTATCCACATCCCATAAACGGATAGTCTTGTCCCCACTCCCGCTTGCGAGTGTTTTTCCATCTGGGCTAAACGCCATGCTCAAAACCACATCCGTATGCCCTCTGAGTATGCGTATGGGATGGTTAGTGTTGACATCCCATAAACGGATAGTATGGTCAAAATTTCCGCTTGCGAGTGTTTTTCCATAACGGATAGTCCTGTCCCTACTCCCGCTTGCGAGTGTTTTTCCATCTGGACTAAACGCCATGCTCAAAACCGCATCCGTATCCGTATACCCTATGAGTAGTGTGCGTATGGGATTGCCAGTGTTGACATCCCATAAACGGATAGTCTTGTCCCTACTCCCGCTTGCGAGTGTTTTTCCATCTGAGCTAAACGCCATGCGCCAAACCACATCCGTATGCCCTGTGAGTGTGCGTATGAGATTGCCAGTGCTGACATCCCATAGACGGATAGTCTTGTCATCACTCCCACTTGCGAGCGTCTGTCCATCAGGACTAAACGCTACGCTATAGATATAGACAGGACTCGTCGTATTGCCTATGAGTGTCCGCATGGGCTTGCCAGTGCTGACCTCCCATAAACGGACGGTTTTATCCTTACTCCCACTTGCGAGTGTTTTCCCATCCGGGCTAAACACCACACTATTGACCGGCCCCAGATGCTCTGTGAGTGTGCGTATGGGATTGCCAGTGCTGACATCCCATAAACGGAGAGTCTTGTCCCTACTTCCACTTGCGAGTGTTTTTCCATCCGGGCTAAATGCCACACTATTGACCGGCCCCAGATGCCCCGTGAGCAAATTGCGTTCTTCACCGGTTTGTGCATCATAGATCCAAATACCGATGCTGCTCGCTACCGCAAGAAGCGTGCTATCCGGGGAATACGCAATTTCACGTACCTGTCCCTTATTGAGGCGCGTTTTAGCACTTTCGGGTAAGCCGAGTTGCGTATAGGGTTCATATTCAGCAGTCGTGTCGGACACATACAAACACATTGAAGAAATCAAGAACATCAGACCCAAAAACACCTTGATTTTCATAAGAGCCTCTTTTTTATTTTATAGTAGATTTTGAAATTACTTGGACACTACTTAAAGCAAAACCTGTGAAAGTTTTATGCTCGACTCAACTTCAGTCGCTTGCCCACAACTTCCGCATCTCCTCGGAGGAAGCGAGCAGTTCATCCAGCGTTCCGACTGCTTCAACGTGACCGTCTTTCAGCACAATAATTTGATCTGCACGACGCAAGGCAGGTCGTCGATGCGAAACAACGAGGCAGGTCGCGCGTCTCGTTTCAAAGAGGCGTTCCCACAAAGTCTGTTCCGTCTCAACATCAAGTCCAGACGAGAGATCATCAAATACGAGTAATTCCGAGTCTCGGACAAACATGCGTGCCGCTGCGGTGCGCTGCATCTGTCCACCTGATAACTTGACGCCCCGCGGTCCAACAACCGTTTCAAGACCGTCTTCGAGCGTTGGTAGATCTGTCTCCATGACACCGAGTCGAATTGCCCGATTAAGGTCGTCCCAATTCCACGGCAAACCCATAAGGATGTTAGCACTCAGTTTTTCGCTGAAGAGTTTCGGTGTTTGCGGCGTATATGCACAACGGGGGGGAATAAAAAACGATTTCGGATCCTCAACGGTTTCACCATTCCAGCGAATTTCTCCCGCCTGTTTCGGTAGGACACCCAAGAGTGCTTGAACCAGCGTCGTTTTGCCTGAACCGATCTGTCCGGTAACAACGGTGAACGATCCCGCTGGGATTTTTAAATCAACATCGGCGATTCCAGATGTGTTGTCGTCATAGCGGTAAGTAAGTCCAGTAACAGTGAGTTCGTCTAACTGGTCATCCTCCGTCCGTTGTGGGGTGACGAGTGGCGGTTGTTCCTTTCGGAGATATACCGGTGTGTGTTCTACTAAGTTTTCTCTCGGCATCTCTTCAACCGTCTGTTCCATGCGGGAGAATGAGACCGCTGCGCGTGTGTGCTGTGCCATTATACTGCCGACAAGTGATCCACTTCTCGCAACTTCACCGATATATGTAGTGAACAGCGCGAGGTCGCCGACTGTGAATACGCCTGCTTTCATCTGTTCAGCAATCAGAATCAGGATCACACCGGTGGCAAGTGTATTGATATTGGAACTTATGGATTGCAAGACTTGATTAAACACGTTATCCATCACAGTCGCCTTGCGGCGCGCATCGTTGAGTTTCTGAAAATGCGCAATCACGTTCGACTCCGTCCGTGCAACCTTCACCGCTAAGATGGATTGGAACAGTTCGTTAACGAAATTTGTTGACTGTTCTGTAGTGATACGTTGCGCTGTGCGATACCTCTGAATAAATCGCCTTGAGACGTTGACAATTGTGATAATCAGGATAGCCGGGATAACCGTGATCACTGTCACTGTCGCATTAATCCGAGCCATCCAAATGATTGCCAAGATCGCGAAAATGAGATTCCCCCACAGATGGATGTACTGCTCCAGATAACTCAGAATCGCTTGAACGTCGTCACGTAACCGATTCGTTGCTTCACCGGAGGCAGTTGACACACGCTGCGGTGCCGACATGTTCATGATGGCTGTCATCAGATTTTTTCGGAGCAGCGTTGAAACAGCGTAACGCCAACGCGCCCATACGAAGGCAGACGATATGAGTACACCTCGATCACTCAGGTGGGCAACAACGAAAAGCGCGACGAATATCCACGGGTTGAGTCCTATACCCGATCCACCAGTGGCAGGATCAAGCGTCCCAAAAAGCACCTTCCCAATCAGTCTGTCAAGGAACGGCATTAGGTTGTCTAACCCTGGGAAAAGAATACTGCCGCTAATGACCGGATCAAGTGTATCAAAAAATGCCTTCCTAATCAGTCCGTCGAAGAACGGCATTAGGTCGTCTAATCCTCGAAAAAAGATAGTGCCGAGAAAAAGGAGTGGACGGTAACGAATAAGGCGGATAGACGCTCGGCCTGTTGTCATTGCGTCATCTCCTCTAACCCGGTTCTTAGCAATTGTGAGAAGACGGAATCAGGGTCTTGAACAAGCCGATTTCGCTCGCCGTGTTCCCGAATTTCACCGTCGGCGAGAACCATAATTTCATCTACCTGTTGAACCGTGCCAAGTCGATGCGCAATAATGATACTGGTACGTCCTTTGAGTAATCGCTGCACTGCGTTGTCAATACATTGCTCCGTCGCTGGATCAAGTCTTGAAGACGGTTCATCAAGGATAACAATCTTCGGATCTTTGAGGAAAACCCTCGCAAATGCCAGCAGCTGAGCCTCTCCTGCAGACAGACCAGCACCGTCAAGCAGCGTGTCAAGCCCGTTCGGCAGCGATTGATGCCATTCGGATAAACCGAGTTCTTCAATAACCGACAGGATCCGATTATCGGTGATTTCGGCATCAAAGAGCGTTAAATTCTCGCGGACTGTTGCATTGAAGAGTTGGACATCCTGTGTAACCATGCCGATCCGGTTCCGTAAATCGTCTAACCGAATCTGCTCAATTTGCTTGCCGCCGACGCGAATTTGGCCTTGGTTAATTGCATAAAACCGAAATAGGAGGCGTGTGATCGTTGTCTTACCGCTGCCTGTTCTTCCCAATAATCCGAGCGATTTCCCCGGCTGCAATTGAAATGAAACATCTTTCAGCACCGATTCGTCCTCGGTGTAACCAAATGTGACATGGTCGAATTCAATACCGAGTGCGTCTGATGCTGAAAGTGCCTCTCTTCCATCCGCGATACTTGGGGTGATGCGATAGAGTTCTTCAATCCGTTTGAATCCTGCTGTTGCCCGTTGGAGATCGTTAATCTGCCGACTGATCGTGATCAACGGACCTCGGAGCATTGCCGTGTAATGAATGACGAGATAAACCGTCCCGATTGTGAACACCCCTATCTGAAACAGATAGATGGCCATCCCCATCGTCAGCGCAACCCCCAGTGCAAAAAGCACACCGCTGATTGTTTGGAGTACTTCTCCCATCACGTGTGCTTTTACGGCTCGGCCGTATACATCCCGATTCACATCGTAGAACCGATCCATGGTATAGCCGATACCGCCGTTTGTGCGAAGGTCTTCGATACCTGTTAACCGTTCTTCGAGAAACCCGAAGAGTCTGGAATAACCCTCTCGTTCAGCCGTATAGACGGGAACAGCAATGTTCCGGGTGAGATTATAAACATAGATAGAAACCGCCACGAAACCGGCCAACGCAATACCGATGCGCCAGTCTTCGAGCGTAATCACAATCAGGATGCCTCCGAGCAGCAACAAGCTACCTAACACCTGAACGATGAACTGAGAAAAAAAGCTTGACAGTGCTGCCGTATCGCCGTCAACGCGCTCGACCATCTCACCCGGGGTATGTTCATGGTGGAAGAACATGTCGAGTTGTAGGCAGTGGTGTGCGAGGTCGCCGCGCATCCAGTTCGTTGCGCGCCACCCAATGTCTTGCCCTAAATAGGTGTTGACTAACATCAACATTTGACCAAGGAACCCGATGCCAAAAAACGCGGCACCAGCAATAATCAGGTTTCGCGTTTCGCCGCCCACTTTTGCTGTGTCGATAAAATAACGAAGTATCTGTGGGTTGAGTAGCGTCAAACCTATTCCAGTGAACATGAAGATGGCGAGAAGGGTCACCCGTATCCACTGTGGTTTAAGATACTGTGAAAGGAGGGCGGCATATTGCCTAAAAGGTACTTTTTCCAATTTTTAAATTATCAAATCTGGTCACCGTTCCACTTCGCTTCACGGTGATTCTCGATTAATTCCAATCGTCTCTGGATGATGAGAGGTCTCTTATCAAAAATCAGTTGAGCCACACAGGACAGTCTGATTTCCAATATTTCGCTTAATCTCTCTTGAGTGCTGCCCAAGTGATTGCGAGTTTCCCTTTACTCTCGACAGGCAGCCCAACAGTTGCCAGCCTTTTGAGGTCATCTGCGTTCAACGTCCGATCATAGATCATCACTTCGTCGATCAGTCCTTTAAAATATCTGGCACCGCAGCATTCATCCCATCCGAACTTTAAATTGACGACCGTCTGTTCAATATGATCGATGTCGTTTACCTCAGCATCAAGTTTGTCACTGTCTCTGTGATAAATGTAACTCGTTGCTTTAGTAGGTTCAATTGCTATTGCGACCAACGCCCATTTATTTTCTGGGATTTCTGGCGCGCCTTGCCAGTTCCAGGTCTGTGCGGAATTATTGTTCCATACGTAGGTTAGAGTATTGTTCGCAGCAACACCCATCCACCACGATGCTGGATCACTTCGACCGACGACAATTCCCGACCAATCTATCGTTTTCCAGCCGTTGATTCGGGCGATCACCGTGATTGCGGTTGTTGTCAATTCAAACGTATCATCGACAACGACGTGTCCGCCGCCACCATCAAAATCAACGGCACCGTTCACCCAACCGTCGTCAGACCATTTCGCGCCTTTTTCCAAGTTGGCATCGTTTCCATTGCCGGATTCGTCGTTTCCATTGCCATCCAGGGGCCAATAGCCAACAAGTCCTTCCGTGAGATCCGCCGCAAACGCGCCTATAGTCCAGAGGCTAATGGCGATAGTTAAAACTATAATAACGCTCAGTCTGTATTTCACTTCTTGCCTCCTTATGATGTTACATCCTGCTCTTTCAGCGGCAGGAATTAGAACGCTGTTTTTGATAGAGAAAAACACTCAAAGATGCTATACTTTAAAACACGCACAATCCGAAAAGATAACATCACCTTCACAAATCCTCATCATATAGTAAAAAACGGTTTCATGCAAGAAAAATCGTCAACTCACGTTGGTATGAGGTATCATTGACGAACACTTGAGGGCATTTGAATGATGGACCCCGAAAATCATCCGATTATCGTGCTCGGTGCTGAGCGTAGCGGGACATCTGTCGTTGCTGAGATGGTGCATAGATGGGGCGCGTATGCGGGACCTTCCGAACAGTTACATAAAGCAGATGTACATGCCCCAAGAGGGTATTGGGAATTTCTGCCCTTATGGGATTTACTTGCTGAATTAGGAGATTTTGATACTGGAGCGACTTGGTGGGACCACGATTTCCAACAGCGAATGGAGCAAAAAGCCGCTGACCCTGCATATAGAAAGAAAGCCACTAAACTGATGGCTGAAATGGACACGGGAGGTCCCTGGTTCTGGAAAGATCCAGCACTCAGCCATTTTTTGCCGTTTTGGAAACGGATATGGACCGATGCGATCTACATAATCACGGTTCGCAATCCTCTCGACACAGCAGTATCGTGGCAGAAATTTATTATGCCAGCGAATGTACCAGTCCGTATCTCCTTTGTCGCGATGAATTTGCTCCGTTGGCAGCATATAATGATGCTCATCTTGCGACACACAGAAGATGCACAGCACAAACTCTTTCTCGGTTACGAAGATATTGTGCATCAGCCACGCGCACAAGCCGAGAGGTTGACTTGTTTTCTGAATTCAAAGTTTGGAAATCAAGGCTCATCAATTCAGACGATGGTTGATGTCGTTGAACCTCAGTTATGGCGAAACAATTGTGGCATCTCTTTTGATCAAGTGCCTGAGGCAACAGCAGTGCAGAAAGCACTCTATACCTTTACAAGGCAAAAGATTGAAAATCCGTTAGAACCGTTTGACGTTTCAAAATATCCACTACCACCCGGATACCTTGAGTTTTTAAACATTCAAGAGGCATTACTGAAAGCCTATCGCAAACTTGAACACCAGTGAATACCTACAGCGCAGCTTCTGCATAGAGCAGAGTGGTGTCTCAAAAATACCAAAGGAGTCGAGATGCTGAATCCATTCAATCATATCGACGTTCGTGTAAACGATATGGGAGCAGCACTTCCATTCTACACGTCTTTTCTACGTGCGCTGTCGTTCTCTGGTCCACGCCGTCTCGTCGAAACAGACGGTCCTACTTGGGAACTTTTCCAACTATCATCAGGAAGACCACCGTCTCAGTATGTTGGCTTAACGGAGGAGCGTCTTCATCAACCAAATCTAAATCGTGTTGCTTTCCATCTATCTTCGAGGAACTGTGTTGAAAAAATCACTAAGGTCTTAGCGAAGGCGGGAGCGGAAAGCATCCAAGGACCCATGGAATGCCCAGAGTACAGTGAAGGGTATTTCGCTGTTTTCTTCAACGATCCGTCGGGGAACCGTTATGAAGTCTGCTGTCACTTGGTACGCAACGCATTGGATGGCATGCCCGATCTCGACTCGGTCTTGGCTCGTTTTGATATTCCTGTGCCCTTTTCGATTCGAGCGTGGTCACCGAACTATTTTGACGCTATGTGTGCCCTTTCGAGTACTGAAGGATGGACAACCCCTGAATTGAGACCCAAGGAGACGCTGGCTGCTTGGGAGAATTCGTGGCCCACGCTTGTTGCTGTCGATACTGACGGGAAACTGGGAGGTTTTCTACGAGCAATCACGGACACACGGATCACGACTTACTTGTGCGAACTTCTGGTCGGTCGCGAATTCCGGCGACTTGGATTGGGTAAGTTACTTGTTGATGTCTGTCAGGGTCTTGTGCCAACGACAAGACTTGACTTGTTGTCAATGGGTGAGGCGGATGACTTCTATCGAGCCATCGATTGTGCTGATTTTCAAGGTTTTAGACGACAGTCCGAAGTAGTAGATCGTTAAGCCGTTATCCCTTACGTCCGATAACACAACGGTTCTTGCTGCGGCACATTCGCCCAATCTCTTTATGGTTCCAGAAGTACGAAAACGCTATACGCAACATTGGCTTTTACTGAAAGGAAGTTATATGTCATCGGACATCAATATAGACAAGCAGTACTTAATTGAAACGATGATAGACCCTAATGCTGCACTTTTATGCAACCGCTTTGAGATTTAAAATTGAAAGACCTGTGACCAGTAATGACCTACGGTTACAGTAGGTACCAAAAGAGGTTAGACTTTGTACATTGATATTGTTCAAGCGCAAAACCATATGCCTGACCATTACAGCGGTTACCTTCAAGGCTATCGTGCTGTCCGTTTGCTGGAAGAAGATGGGACAACCCTTGGTGAACTCGTTTGGCGTGTCGCATCAGGATATAATATTGAGATTACTGAATTCGGTATCTTTGAGGAAGAGAATAAACGAAAAGGTTGGGGGACTCGGTTATTAGAGGCTGCACTTGAAGATATGCGTCAATATTTTGTGAAAATTAACCATCCTTTATGGAAGGTATATCTTTTCTGTGAGGAAAAGAACGAAGAAGGTCGAAGATTTTATGAATCACGAGGATTTCGTTTAGAAACTCTTCTGAAAGATTTCTGGGCAGATAGCAATGCAGTCATGTATAGTCAAGTTCTGAAATTTTGATCTGATTAAGGGGTTGTGAATGTCACGTGCGCAGTGCCTTGTTCATAGGCAGAAAAGAATTCTAATGGTCAAGCACCGGCACGAAGGAGAAGAGTGGTGGTGTCTTCCCGGTGGTCGTATTGAAGCGGGTGAAACACCGGAACAAGCTGCGCTGAGAGAACTTTGGGAGGAGTGTCGTGTTGAAGGCACTATAATCCGTCCGACATCTGTCGTTACCTTTGCTCCTGATGACTTGTATTATACCTACTTGATGGAAATAGGTGCGCAGGAAGTGTCCTTGGGAAACGATCCTGAACTAAAAGGGAATCAGATTCTTGTGGACATTGCGTGGATATGTCTAAACGAACTCACAGAACGGGATAGGGCGTTTCTATGGACTGCTGGCTTGTTGACAATTCCTGAATTTTTTGAGGAAATCTGTCACTTACCGGGAGTGCCGCCGTAATGAATCAAACAACTGAGATTACAGCAGAAAATGTGTGTGATTTTCTTAAAAAATTCGCTACAGATATATCTATTGAAGAGTTAAAACCTGTATCCAAACGCCACCGCGGTGGTGATAACTTTACCTTCTACTACCGCGACGATGCTATCCTCAAGGTTGCGCGCAACGCCTACCGAGCCAGGCTTCTAAAAGAAGTTAAACTCACAGAATACCTGCACGCATTATCGATGCCTTTCACTGTAGCAAAACCAATCATGGTACACGACAAGGGATTCTACGCAATGTTCTCAAGGATTGATGGTACTTCACTACCGATAGAAGCACTTGAGGGATTTACCCCCAAGGAGTTAGAAGCCTTTGGCAAATCTCTCGGTACCTCTCTCACTTTTCTGCACAGGCACAAATTTCCAGATGAGGTTTTAGACCACATCCCACGCGCTGCCGATCCTTTTGCAGTGGCAATTCGTGACACAAGACAACAACTCGCGTTTATTGCGGAAAATACCACGGAAATCTATACAAGCCGATGGAGTGAAAAGCTGGAAAACCTACAGGAGCGTTTAAACCAGAGATGGGCTGTCGTTCACACAGATCTGCAAATAAACCACCTGTTTTTTCTACAGGAAAATCTTGAACAACTCGCGATTATTGATTGGGCTGATACCGTGCTGCATGATCCAGCGATAGATCTATCTGAATTCGCTATAGAGATGTACTCGGATTTACCGCCTGATGGTATTGTTGCCAAAAGAGTTATTGATGTGGTTCTGAAGTACTATCAGACAGATGATGATGCGATTACAGAGAAGATCGAATTTGGACTTCTCATTTTTCAAATTTGGCGCGCCTACCAATGGATAAAGAACTTGATGAATCAATCCTATTGACCTGATTAGCCCCGTGTTCTGTTAAGTTCAAATTGTGGTAAACGGACCTTGTAGCATTATGCGGTTGGTTTCCTGGGCATAAGGATGCGCAACCTGACAGGGGGCACTACAGTTAATCACACGCCGCGAACCTACACTGAAAATAAAGTTGACATAGCAGTAGGCATACTTAGCAGGTTTTGGTGGTTCCCCTCCGCATCAAAATCTATGAGAAAATATTGTATCTTTTCCCCGCTCGTGATATACTCTATAAACCCAGTTTTGGGTGGTACCACCATGAAACCCTACATTGTCTTCTGCCACCCTCCCACCGTATGACAGGGGGATAAAAGGACTGGAGCAAGAAGACCAAATGGATATATTAGAAGAACTAAAAGCACGTGACGAGCGCATTGAAAAATTGGAGAGAGCACTCTTATTAGTGTTGAGTTTAAACATTGGGAATCATCTTGACAAGTCTACTAAAAATTGTTTCAGCCATGTGCAAACTTTCGCAGTAGAGCAGATGGAAACCCTTGTTGCGGAGTGTGGAAGCACGGAGGAAGTTATTGACGGTTTGCTCGCTGCCAGTGATAAACGTTTTCGTGATGAACTCGCTATATTGGGACGATAGCCCAGGAATTTAGTGTCTATTGCGCATTAAAAGGTCTATTTATTTTAGTAATTCACCATAAACATCACATCGGTTACAAAAAGGGACTTCTATGAAGATAAAAGAGATTCGCGTTGTAGAAATCGAACTAAACCCAAAACCGACAACAACGCCGCGCACACCGAGTCGATCCAGAACATATCAATTGAATCGGCCCATTACGCGTTATCCGTCATTCAACAGAAAAGAGGGGCATGTTTCCTATTCGGAATGGAAACGTCCAGCATGCATTATAACGGCAGAAGATGGGACTTGGGGCTTCGGTATCTCGCTTTACGGGGGTCCCGTAACCCGAATCATCTCAGATCACTTTGCCCCGTTTCTTGTTGGCGAAAATTGCATGGCAACCGAGAAATTGTGGGATATGATGGTGCGATTGTCAGCCGCCTTTGGCGCGACCGGCTTGACGAGTTATGCCATCAGTGCCGTTGATTGTGCTTTGTGGGACCTCAAAGGTAAAATTTTGGGGCGACCGGTTTACGAACTGCTCGGTGGTCCCCAAAAAGAAAAGATTTTCTGCTACGCCTCCGGTTTCGATCAGGAATGGTACATGGAACTCGGATTCAAAGCCACAAAACTCTTCACACCGTGGGGGCCAGAGCAAGGAAAAGAGGGCTTAGGCAAGCTTGAAGAATTGGTGGCAACGACACGGGAAGCGATTGGCGATAAGGTTGATTTAATGTTAGATGCCTGGACCGGATTTGACTTAGAGCATACCGTGCGCGTCTGTGAAACCATGAAGCCTTACGGGTTGAAGTGGATGGAAGATTACATTCCCGCCGACGATTTTGTTGGCTATGAAACGGTGCGTCAACGCATCCCTTGGCAAACGCTGGCGACGGGAGAACATTGGTATCTACCAACTGTCTTTGCGGCGGCTGCAGGACGACGATTGGTTGACATCTTCCAGCCTGATGTTTTATGGTGTGGCGGTATTACATCGGCGGCAAAAATTTGTCACATCGCAGAGGCGAATGGGATTAACGTAATTACACACGGCGGCATGAATTATCCCTACGGTCAACATCTTGCATTTGCGATGCCTGCTATCACGTGGGGGGAACGCTCTGAAGGTGTCTCTGCTCCCGGTGTACCTCTCGAAGAGATGGTCAAGTTACCCGGCACCTCGGTCATCAAAGACGGTTATGTTGTGCCGTCGGATGCCCCCGGTTTCGGTCTCGAAATTGACGAGGCGTGGATAGAAAGTGTGATGGTATAAATCGAAATGAATGATGAAATCACTATTGCCAATCGAGCACATTGGGAAGCCGAAGTATTAAGAAAGAACGGCTTTACCGTGCCGTGGCTCGACCTGGATAGAGACGATATTCTGAAATATGCTGAGGATCGCCTTGATCCGGTGCCGTATCATCTCTACCAAATTTACCCTGCGTATCTACTCAGAGATGTTGTCAACAAAGATGTGTTGTGTCTCGCGGCAGGTGGAGGACAGCAGTCAGCGGTATTCGGTCTGCTTGGTGCCCGTGTAACTGTGATTGATTTTACACAGGGTCAGCTTGACGGAGATATTACTGCTGCAGCACATTACGGCTATTCAGTCGAGACAATTTGTGCCAATATTCGCGATCTGTCCGAAATCGAAGGTGCTGCGTATGATCTCATCTATCAAGGGCCTGCTATGAGTTGGGTGCCATCCGTTCATGAAATCTATAGAGGTGTCTCAAGGATCATCCGACCCGGCGGACGGTATCGCGTGGATTTTGGTAATCCCGCCAATCATTTTTGGGAATGGGACGGTGAATATTATCGCGTCACTGAGCCGTATGCTGAGCGTGTTTCGAGGTACCCAGACGGTGCCTTCGATTTCCGGCACTACTTGAGCGATATATTCAACGGACTCTTGGACAACGGTTTTCAGATTGAGCGAGTTGAGGAACGTTCTTGGACACAGCCAGATATTGACGCTACACCCGGAAGTTGGACGCACGAAATGGCTTACAACGTGAGTTTTGCCGTTGTTGCGAAGAAAGAGATGTAGGGAAGGTGGAGGTTTACTGTGGAGGGGTTGAGTATTCGCAAGGCACGCGCAAGCGACGGCGAATTCGTTTTTGCTGTAAAGGAGGCAGCATACCGAGAATATGTAGAACAGGTATGGGGTTGGGACGATGGTTATCAACGGGAACGAC
The DNA here is from genome assembly GCA_026706025.1 of Candidatus Poribacteria bacterium. Taxonomy (NCBI): domain Bacteria; phylum Candidatus Poribacteria; species Candidatus Poribacteria bacterium. The sequence goes on along the minus strand of JAPOZO010000005.1, from coordinate 477 downwards.
ACAATAGAGAATTCGCTTCGCACGATTTTCACATTATCCAGTTTCGCGGAACCGATGTCGGTTTCTTCATAACATCTTCTACTTCCGGCACGCTCGAGGTCAATCAGATCTTTATTCTTCCTGAATATCAGGGGAGAGGCCTCGGTTCCGCGTGCATGACCCGTATTATTGATAATGCCAACCTTGAGCAGAGATCTGTGGTGCTTCAAGTCCTAAAGGTCAATACCCGTGGTATATCCCTCTATCAGCGGTTGGGATTCACAATCGTTGATGAGGATTCCATATACTTCCAGATGGAAAAATTGCCTGAATAGAGCAGAAAATTGGAAATTTAGGGAATTGATATAGGAGGCCAAAAATCTAATGAATCGTGCTGTTATATTCGATCTCTATGAGACACTTATCACTGAAAATCATCCAGAGCGGCATTCCAAAGTTCCGCCGTACAAGAGGCTGGGGGTAACTCAGGACGCTTTT
>JAPOZO010000004.1 GCA_026706025.1 Candidatus Poribacteria bacterium | reverse complement strand
CGACAGATGCCGAAGAAGGTGAAGGCTGGTTGGAATGGCACCAAGACAGCGGACGTGTCAACATTGAAATGGAAACCCATCCACGTCCACGTCTTTCCCTGAAAGTGGCATATTTCCTCACAGATGTCTCTGAACCCGGACGCGGTAACTTCTACATCCGTCCGGGCAGCCATCTAAAGTCAGATATGTCGGTTCCAGAATATGAAATCAGCCGGGACCCACGTGAAGCAACTGCGGACGATGTCCCTGACGATGCGATGCCAGTCTGTGTGGAACCCGGAACCGCCGTTTTGTTTGATAGACGGCTCTGGCATTCACGCAGTCCGAACCACTCGCAAATGACCCGGAAGGCACTCTTCTACGGCTACGGGTATCGCTGGATCCGTCCAAAAGACGAGATGACGGTTGAACCGCTCTATGAACGCTGTGACGCGGTTCGTCGGCAGCTGCTCGGTGCCGCCACCCGAAACAACGGACGATATGTCCCTTCTGAAGATGATGTGCCCTTGCGTGGATGGCTCATCGAAAATCTCGGCGACAACCCTGCTTATGCAATGGGACCTCGGCACGCTTAAACTGTAGAATGGAAGGATGGAAGATAACTCCCTCCAATCTCCCAATCGGATAAAAAAAGGAAGGATGGAAAACTGACCCGTCTTCCATTCTTCCATGCCTCTGTTCACTCTCCCGCTTATTACCTTCTATCTAAACGCAAATTAAGGAGCGTTCCCATGAAAACTATATCACTTATTTGCATTTTGGCAGCACTTACTCTGCCCAGTGCGTTCGCCGCACCCGAATGGAAACCCTACGACGATTTTGAGGGTGATTTAGACGCAATCGACGAAACTCCGGGACAGATACCAGATCTCGGCACGAAATGGGTCCAGTTTGTCCCTGAAAACCGCTTAGAGATGGGTATCAAAGACGGCACGTTTCAGATGAAAGTCAAAAGTCCCGGGGGCCGCGATCCGGGTTTCAAACTTGTTTTCGGATGGGATCCGCGCGATATCCTCGGTATCCAGTTCACCGTGAAAGTCGCTGAACTCTCTAAAGCCGGTGGGTGGTTCGGGGTGCTGTGTACCAACGAGGAACCGAATTGGAAGAATCCGAATTGGGTTTTCGGTATGTCGCCAAGTCATCAACACAACTGGGGCCCGAAAGGTGTGTTTGGTTCCGGTTCTGTCGGGCAGCTCGGCGGTTGGGAGGCATTCTCCTATGAAGACATCCCTGAAAACACGAATATGCTCCGGACGCTCCGTCTGGAATGGAACGACGCAAAGCATGAAATGGCTGTCACGGTTGATCCGGGTGAAAAGACGGAGTGGAAAAAGGACGCCATCTCTTCTAACGCCGACTTAGGCGAATTCCCGTGGTGGAGCATCTATCTTACTGCAGATCAAGAGGTTGAAGTTGCTGTTGATGATGTTTTCGTAAAGTCGGAGAGCCTGCCTTATCCCGTAGAAGCACGCGGCAAATTGGCTTCACGCTGGGGCGAAATAAAGTTGGTGGATTAGTGTATACCCTCCACTATCTCAACCCCACCTCGGGGTATCATAGGTTTATTCAAGGGTTTTCGATTTAATAATGTTTTTGCCAACTTTTTAAAACACGAGTCCCTAGTGGTCTAAGTTCTCGATCACAAGGATTGAAAATATCATTACATAACCGAAAACCGTCCAAAATTCTGCCTACCTGATATGAAAAATTTCTGCATTTTTCTGAACCTTTTCAAGAAATTTCATCCTCAGTTAAGAAGTAACTCTGTAATGCCCAATGTTAATCACGTTTTCAGATCAAAGAGGAATTTTCACATGCCCATTAGAGTTGGATTTTTAATGTCGAAAAAAAGAACGCTTGCGCAGGTTTTTCAGTTAACTTTATTCGCAATATTGATTGCATTGATTTTTAATTCAAGCAATCCGATACAGTCCAAAGATTTAATAAATTTTTCAATTTTTTCACTAATGTGGTGTGGTCTATCGGCTATAATGCAAAGAGGATGGATACCTGACCGATGGTGGGTTCATATAACTGCGTTAGTGGGAACTATCGTCTGGTCACTTGTTATTTCTCGTTACATATAGATTTGAGAAGTTAGAATGCAGCCCCGCGTATTCCAACACAGGCTTCCCAATCGCACTTGAAACAGGACAGTAAGTGTACTTGCTTCCGTGATACATAGTATGCTTTTTATTTTGGAGGATAAAGTGAAATTTCGGATTTGGAGTGAGAACAAACGCCTATTAGAACGAGTATTTGATGCAGGCCTGCTATTACTATTCATTGGAATAATTTTGAGAAAAGGAGGTCCGGCAGAGGACTTAAGAGGCTTTGGTGCTCTTTTCTTAACTTGGTGTGGAATTTCGTATGCTTTCCAATGGGCAAACTTTAAAAATTCCATTTGGAGCAACATCAGTGCCTTGTTTCTCCTCTTTCTTGCTTTTTGCTTTATAGCAGCTTTTATGACCTAAAGATATGAAAACGGATACGGGAGGCTGAAACCTCCCGTATGTAAAACACGGATACCAACTAATGCCCATGACCGCCCGTAATACCCCACACCGGGTATGACCCATTATAACTCATAGCATCTTCTATAATATTAAGCGCAGTTGTGGCCCCAGGAATTTCCTCAATCGTAGGTCTAATGTAGCGTTCCCACGCTGTACTGAGCCAACCTCCGCTGGCTTCCCTTTTCTTCACACATTCGTTGCAAGGACAATCCGAAGCGTGTTCAAAGATGGGTTCGGGACCATCATGGGCTTCACAATCGTCTGGATTCATATGTGCTGCCCCCCACAATCATTACAATGAGTCGCATGGAATGATCCATCCCCATAGTGAGCCAAACTCACAAATGGTAGGGTAATGAAAACAAACAGCATGATCCATGCCGTTAGATGCAAATGTTTATACATTCTTTTTCTCCTTGATTGGAAAGTTGTATTATGCCTAACAGAAAGGTCAGGCATTACTAAAAACATAAACCAAAACACAATCCAACCAGCCACCGTTACTTTCACTCAGACTTCACACCAAACTCCTTTTGGAGAAGTTCCCGCGCTTCAAAAAGTTTGCGCTTGACCGTGCCAAGTGGCAGATCAAGTTCCTTCGCAATAGTCTTTAGCGACATGTTGTGAAGATAAAACAATATAGCAACTTCGCGCATATCTTCAGGTTTGTTGGGTAGGTTTTGGACCGCTTCAATAGCATCTGCCTTCAATCCTTCTTATTGCGCTTTGCCTTCTAAAGCACCTGAAAGAGATGGAAGAATGGAAGAGCGGAAGAATATGATGGGAAATATCCGCATTAACCCAAAAACGCCCAAGGTGTGTTAAACCTCAGGCGTTTCCTGTTAGATTATTACGCTTGATGTCGCGCCATGTACAGTTGCAGTTGCTAATAGCGTCATAGTATTAACTGTTCTCACTGCGAAGCATGATAACTGAGCAACTGAAAACTATAGGGCTATTTATAGTAAAACTTAGAATTAAAAATACATTCCCTTCTATAATTAAAGACACTAGTTTCAACGAAAAAGATGCATCATCGCCGAACAATCAAAAAAATCTGCATCCTATACGTATGCTTACACTTGCAGGGTTTGGATTTTTGGGATTGACTCTATTGCGTGGCTGGACGGTTCATGGAAGATTGGCACTCTTAGTATCAACCGAGTGTTTTTGGTTTTTTGCTGTTCCACTTGAGTGCCATAGGGGAGAGTGTATGGAACCTACGATGCCACTTGGATATTTATTATCAAACTCACGTTTATCTCTAAAGATACCTCTTTGCTCCAGCGGAGCAACATGTCTATAGAAAAGAGGGGAAACTTCTCGCACTCCAGCGGAGTGCTATGTAAATAAATCTGTCCTATCCCCAAAATTAATACCGTGACAAAAATTTTACTCGTCCCGATAGAAAACTTGATTATTTTCAATTTTCTGGGTATAATTAATACAGTTGACTTACGCATCTCAATCTCCATTGGCGTGAGTCCGGCTAAATATTTTTTTAATAGTGGAACGAATTGGAGGAAGAAGTGGCAAGAAAAAAAATCAGCGTTATTGGTGCGGGGAATGTCGGCGCAACAGCGGCGTTTCTGATCGCACAGAAACAACTTGGGGATGTCGTCATGATAGATATAGTGGACGGTGTCCCACAAGGCAAAGCATTGGACATGGCACAAATGGGGCCCGTGGAACTGTTTGATGCCGCAGTTGACGGTGACCTGGACTACGCAGCAACCGCAGGCTCCGACTTGGTAATTATTACATCAGGTTCCCCACGTAAACCGGGGATGACGCGCGAAGATCTGTTGCAAACGAATGCGAATATCGTCGGCAGTGTCACAGAAAACGTGGTGAAGCATTCACCAGATACTATTATTATGATGCTCACCAACCCGTTGGACATCATGACCTACCATGCGTGGAAGGTTTCAGGATTCCCGTCAAATCGTGTCGTTGGTCAAGCAGGCGTGTTGGATTCGGCACGGTTCCGTTATTTTATCTCTCTTGAACTCGGTGTCTCTGTAGAAGACATCCACGCGCTCGTCCTCGGCGGACACGGCGACACAATGGTTCCGCTCCCGCGTTATACTACTGTTAACGGTATCCCGATCCCGCAGCTGATACCGGAAGATCGCATTGAAGCGATGGCACAACGGACGCGTGACGGCGGTGCTGAAATCGTTAATCTCCTGAAAACGAGTGGATATTATGCCGCCGGTTCCTCATTGGCACAGATGGCAGAAGCAATCATTCTGGACAAGAAACGGCTGCTGCCCTGCTCCGCACACCTCACCGGGCAATACGGTATTGATGATCTCTATATCGGTGTTCCTATTAAACTCGGTGGAAATGGTATAGAAGAGATTCTTGAAATTGAACTGACTGAAGCCGAACTTGGTTCTTTACAACATTCAGCGGCAACCTATCGGGAAGGGATTGCGTTGTTGGGGTATTAGATAATCCGTGGACTTGTCCTCGTGTTGAAAGAAGCACAATCAAAAGAGATCGTAACAAAATGAGGGTGAGGCATAATACGATTTGCGTTATGCACCACCCTCTATTAAATTTCACAAGGCTTTATTGCCTATTTCTCATCCTTCTTCTCGTCTTCGTCAACGACTTCATATTCAGCATCAACGACTTCGCTATCTGCGGCATCAGGTGTTGCTTCATCAGCAGCGGATGGATCTCCCGGAGCAGCACCCGGATCCGCAC
>JAPOZO010000003.1 GCA_026706025.1 Candidatus Poribacteria bacterium | reverse complement strand
TGGCGGACCTAGTCGAGAACGCGTGTCGGGCCGCCACCGCGTCGCCGCCGGCCAATGTCCGTTACCTGAAGCGTCCTTAACCGTTTTGTCTATATCTTCATCAAAGAGCCAAATCCCCAAGATCGTCTCTTCATCAATTTTTGCGTTCCCAGAGATGGCGAAGCCTAAGCAAAAAAGAGCAATTAAAAGTCGAGTAAAAGTCTTCATGGTTTTCTCCTCTATTGATAAAGATATGGCGCGCTTATGAAGCGCGCCAACTGAGGAAGATTAGGGCTTTACTAAGCGGATAAGAAATTCCGAATCACGTAATCCAGAATCCCGCCGTGTTTGTAGTATTCTACCTCCACCGGTGAATCAATTCTGACTAACAATTCCGTTGTCTGTGTCTCACCGTTTGACCGGACGATCTTCATTGTCGCCATCTGTCCCGGCTGGAGGTCATCGGCGAATCCTGTGATACTGATAACTTCACTACCATCAAGGTTAAGCGTCTGCACATTTTCACCAGCTTTAAACTGCAACGGTATAATACCCATACCGATGAGATTACTACGATGAATACGTTCATAACTCTCCACAACAACCGCTTTGACACCCAAAAGTTTGGGACCCTTCGCCGCCCAGTCGCGGGAACTGCCCATGCCATAGTCTTGTCCGGCGAAGAGAACCGTTGGAATACTGTTTTCTTGGTAGTGGAGTGCCGCTTCGTAAATTGTTGTCTGCGTCTCTTCTGGATACTGAACTGTGAATCCACCTTCTATATCCGGTGTCATCAGGTTACGCACACGGCGGTTGGCAAATGTCCCGCGGCTCATCACGCGGTCGTTACCGCGTCGGGAACCGTAGGTATTGAAATCTCGTATCTCAACACCGCGTTCTTGGAGATATTCTCCTGTCGGACTTGCCGCAGCGATTGCCCCTGCGGGTGAGATATGGTCGGTAGTGACAGAATCTCCGAAGATACCAAGGATCCGTGCGTTCACAACATCTGAGATAGGCGCAGGCTCGCGCGCGAAACCTTCAAAGAAGGGTGGATGCTGGACATAAGTGCTTCGCTCGTTCCATGGATAGAGAACGCCTGTCGCACCCGCAAGCTCTTCCCATTCCGGTGCTTGGTTGCCAATCGCTTCGTACATCTCTTTGAACGTGCGGCGATCAACGGCTGCACCAATCATTTCGGCAATCTCTTGACGGGTGGGCCAAATGTCCCGCAGATAGACGGCTTCGCCAGCATTGTTATGTCCAAGCGGTTCCGTGGCGAGATCGATGTCAATCCGACCTGCGATCCCGTAGGCGACAACAAGTGGCGGCGACATCAGGAAATTCGCTTTTATCTCTGGATGTACACGCGCTTCAAAGTTTCTGTTGCCACTCAAAACACTGGCAGTGACGAGATTCCCCTCATCTATTGCGTCTTGAACCACATCGTTGAGCGGTCCACTGTTCCCGATGCAGGTTGTGCATCCATAGCCTACGACGTTATAACCGAGTGCTTCAAGATAGGGCAACAACCCTGTATTTTGTAGGTATTCCGTTACGACACGGGAACCAGGGGCTAAGCTTGTTTTGACGTAATCGGGAACACACAGCCCTTTTTCTATCGCTTTCTTGGCGAGCAATCCCGCACCAATCATCACAGAAGGGTTACTTGTGTTTGTGCAGCTTGTAATTGCCGAAATAACAACAGAGCCGTGGGTTATACCATTGCTACCGCCTGTGTTTTCTGTCACGCCAAACCCATCGTCCGCTACAGGGCGTGTGAGGAGTTCATTGAAAGTCTGTTTGACATCCGACAACGCGATGCGGTCTTGCGGTCGCTTCGGTCCAGCGATACTCGGTTCGATGTCGCTCAGATCAACTTCAAACACATCCGAATACTCGACTTCTCCAAGGCGTGGGATACCAAATATCCCTTGCGCCTTAAGATACGCCTCTACCGTGCTAACGTGTGTTTCATCCCGTCCTGTGAGACGCAGGTATCGCATTGTCTCGGCATCGGGTGGGAAGAATCCGATCGTCGCCCCGTATTCAGGACACATATTGGAGATCGTCGCACGGTCAGGTAGCGAGAGTGCTTCTACGCCTTCGCCAAAGAACTCAACGAATTTGCCGACAACTGCAGCAGCTCTGAGGCGTTGCGTCACAGTCAAGACCAGATCTGTGGCGGTAACACCCTCTTGCAGTTCGCCCTTGAGGTGAACACCGAGTACTTCTGGGGTCAAGATATAAACAGGTTGACCTAACATCGCCGCTTCTGCTTCAATACCGCCGACACCCCACCCGACGATACCCAAGCCGTTAATCATTGTGGTATGCGAATCCGTACCGACGACAGTATCAGGATACGCCAGGGCATCCTCTGTCATAACCACTTTCGCGAGATATTCCAAATTCACTTGATGGACAATGCCGATAGAGGGTGGAATGATATTGAACTTCTCAAACGCCTGCTGTCCCCATTTCAGGAATTCATAACGTTCCTTATTCCGTTCAAATTCCCGTTGCGTATTGAATTGAAATGCGCTCTCTGAACCATACGCATCAACTTGGATAGAATGGTCAATGACTAAATCGACAGGGACGAGCGGTTCTATCATGCTTGCATCACCACCAAGTTCCGCAACAGCAGAACGCATCGCCGCAATATCAACGACAAGTGGCACACCCGTGAAGTCCTGTGCGACCACGCGTGCCGGTTTGAACGGTATTTCCGCTGCTTTCGGTGAACGCGCATCCCAACTCGCCAAATTCACAATATCTTCTTCTGTAATTTGGTGTCCGTCGTAATTGCGTAGTAGTGATTCAAGTAAGATGCGGAGGCTGACAGGCAAAGTCTCAATCGATCCGATGTTTGCTTCCGCTAAGGCAGGAAGCGAATAATAGTTACACGTAAGCCCTTCGCTTTCAAGAACTCGGTGTGTATTAAACAAATTATGAGCAGGGTCGGACATCTGCTATCTCCTTTAGTTTGTAGATAATTCTTTGAATAATTTTATCACAAGTTGATGTTGTATTTCAATTTCTCTTGTAGGAGGGGTTTCTAACTCCGATTTATCCAAACACTTGATAGAAAATTCTCCAAAAACCCGCGTAATCCGAGATTCAGATTGATGTGTCTTTTATCTCTTCTGCTGTGTTTTCGCGAGTTCATCAAGTTGTTGCCGCGCATGGACAACGATAACATTCTCAGGATAATCGGTGATGATAGTTGTATAGGTAGTGACAGCGTTATCAAAATCAGATTTCTGTCGATAAATTTCAGCGATGTTCACCAATGCTTCCGCGGCGATAGAACTTTCCTGTACAACTATCTGCTGGTACGCATTGATCGCCTCGTCATCTCTACCTGCTTCGCGGTAGATATTACCCATAAGCAGCCATATATCGTCGACAATAGTGGCTTGTGGGTAGACCTCAAGTGTTCGTTGACACTGCTGGAGGGCATCTTCTGTGTTTCCGCGCAGATAAAGTTGCAGGGCGGTCGCATAATCCGTGAGCGGCACCTTGAAATAATCCGGGTGATTCTGAATGAGGACAAGTCGTTCAAGTGCATCATTCGTGAGTTCATCAGATTTTGAAATCTTGATGACGCTGTTGTATTCCTTGAGAGCTTGCTCAAAGTCTGACGCAAAAAAATAGGAGTCACCAATCAGCTTTCGGGCAGTGGCACGGAGGCGGTTCGTACGGTTGGCAATCGGTTCGAGTACTTCCCGTGCAAGCGTGTAACGCTTCAGTAGAATATGGCATTCACCTAAACGCAATTGCACTTCCCCTAAGTAGGTGGCAGATAAACGTTGGGTAAGCAGCGGTTCAAAAGTCATTTGGGCAGCTTTCGGTGATCGGAGACCTCGCAGTTGGAGTTGCCCGAGCAGCAACTTGTCTTTGACAGAAGCCTCGCCACTTTTGACCTGTTCCTTCAGGAGCGCGACTGCTTCATTCCACCGTGCCATCTTTTGATAGAGTTCCGCGAGCTTGAAACGTGTGTTCTTGACACGTTTTCTGTCGGTGGAGCCTGCTATCAACGCCTTATAGAAATCAGCCGAAGCTTGAAGATTTTCGTTACGTTCTAACACTCGCGCACATTTTTCAAGCGTTGTGTCAGTGTGCATTGGATGGGATCGATGAAGTCGTGTAAAGGTCTCAAGGGCTTGCGTTGCTTTCCCCGCATAGAATAAGAGTTCACCGAGCGTCATAACGATATTAGCGTTATAACCGGATTGTATTTGCTGCTTCTGAAGCAGAGCGATGAGTTTCTCCTGAAGTGGTTTGCGTTCTACACCTTCATAAATTTCAAGCATCGCGCGCCAGATTGTTTCTCGTTGATTCTGTCCAAGTCCAACACGTTGCAAAGCGTCAATATAAACGTCTGCGGCTTCTTGGACTTTTCCCTGAATTTTGTACGCCGCTGCCAACTGCTTATAGAGATAACTATCCTGTGGGCTTAAACGAATCGCTTTCTGATACGCCGCAATTGCCTCTGGATACATCTTATGGGAGAGATAGATTGTGCCGAGTTGTTGATGTCGGTCAGGTCGATTCGGATCCCCTGTGACTAATTTCTCCCACTCGACGACAGCTTGGGCGGTTTTTCCAGTTTCAGCATAGAGGGAGCCTAATTTCTTACGCAAGTTTGTATTATTCGGGTTCTGTTTAATTGCCTTTCGGTAAAGCTCAAGTGCCTTTGGGTAGTCGTTCTGTTTCTGGTAGAGTGCTGCTAATTGCTCCAATAAAGTGCTATCATCAGGATACTGCAGCATCTGTTCTTGAATCAGTTTCTCAGCCTCTTCATAACGAAGGTTCGTCATATAAAGCTGAATAAGCCCATTGACTGCCGTGGTGCGATAGGGTGAAGTCGGGAAATTGTCAAGGAAATATTTGTAACTTGTTATTGCTGCCTCAGATTTGCCTTCTGCTTGTTCGTATTGTCCAATGAGGTAGGCAGCCGTAGCAGCGACAGTTGTGTCAGGGTGTTGTTTGAGAATCTGCTTACACTGTAGAATGGCTTCCCGAAACTGATAGCGTTCCCAATGGAGACTTGCTAACCGATGCACTGCCCGCGTCGCATAAGAACCGTTGGGGTTTCCATCAACAATTTCTCTGAAAATACGTTGTGCTGCAGCATCCTCACCTGTTTTAGCATAACTCTGGCCTAACATCAAGCGGATTGAGTCCTTTTGGCTTTGCCGAAGTGGTGTATGAGAACCATCAGCGTTAGGAATCCCTTTTTCGATCAACGCCTCGTACGCCTTAATCGCTTCCATGTATCGACGCTCGTGATAATGATCGTGTGCCGCTTCAACTGGTTCCAACGACGGATCTACTGTTTGGGTAGTAGGCGCGCGTTGAACTTGGGCGAAAGTATATCGCTGCCCTCCGATGACGATAGTAAGAAGTAAAGAGAGAAAAAAAAGAAAGATGATTCGTTGTTGCATTATGGTATCCATTTTTATTGGGATAAACAAATATTAACTATCTCCTGAAGCGTTAGCGTTTCCACCTCTGATTTGAGTTCCTCAACCCTTTCACCACCGAGTTTTACCTCCAATGCAGCAATGTCTTTGTTGACTGCATCCACATAAAGCGGCGTTGTTGATGCGGTTTCGGCATAGATTGAGGCGACCCTAAGAAAGAGACACAAACTCTGTTCAAATTTGCCTTCTGCACGAGCTAACTGTCCGAATCGGTAAAGCGATTCTGCTATCTCACGAGGGCTGCTGTTCTCGTTGCGGTACTCGAGACTTTCCGTATAGTAATGTCTCGCCTCCTCATATTTAGCATGACGAAGTGCTTCTTTGCCAAAACTATCCAATAGGTAAGGGATCCCCGTGCTGGAAGTAGAGAGTTCACGGGTGAGACGTAGACTTTCGGTATAGTAGTGTTTCGCTTCCTCCCGCAGACCTTGCTGATGGACAGTCTTTCCAAGATTATTGAGGGTATAAGCAATACTCCGTTTATCTCCAAGTTCACGAGCGAGGTGCAGGCTTTCCGTGTAACGCAGTCTCGCCTCTTCAAGATGGCGACGGTGATATGCTGTGAGTCCCAAGTTGTTTAGCGTGAAAGCGATATGCCATTTATTGCCTAATACTTTGGCAATCTCTAAGGCTTCGGTAAAGTGTATATCCGCCTCTTTGAGTTTTTCTTCATATCTTGCGATAATACCGAGACAATTCAATGCCTTGACGGTTCCGAGTTGCCGCCCCAACTTTCTGAAAATTTGTAACGCATCTTCGCACAATTGCCGGGCAGTTTCACACTCCTGTCGTTCATTATAGAATTTAGCAAGAGCCACCTGGAGGTCCGCTGTTGTCAAATAGAACGACATTTCGTCTGTTTCAGACGTGTCCTTCAGTTTCTGATGTCCGTCAATCTGTTGGTTTAATTCGATTTCTGCCTGTTTTAACCACCCTAAGCCTTCATTCCACAACCCACGGACATAGAAAAATTCTGAAAGAGCGACAGCAAGTTGCCCAAAGAGGAGCCATTTATCATTCTCTTGTGCAAATCTAAAAACAGCACGAAAATTACCGAGTTCAATCGCCATTTCTGAGAGTGCCTCACTCTGTTCTGAACCCTCAAGTTTTCTGTCCTGTTCTTGTGCTAACGTAAGGTAATAGTGGGCATGCGCCTCTCTGAATGCAAGGGGCGGTTGCTTCTCTTGAAGATACAATTGTAACGGCGCGGGGAGTCGATATCGGGTTTGCGTCAGGTATTCTTCAATCATGAGTAGCGATTTATCGTGTAAATTGAAGATGAGATCGATTGTTTCCGTTTCTGACTGGATAGAGGCTGAGCTACAGATAGTCTCAGCGGCTTCTAAGAAGAATCCACCTGAAAACAGCGCGAGTTGACAAAGTAGGAGTTGTTCTTCTGGCACTAAAAGTTCATAGGACCAGTCAATCACGGCATTAAGGGTTTGGTGTCTCGCTGGCACATCCCGATCACTTGTTGAAAGAAATGTAGATGATTTACTTGATGATGAGCTGTCAAGTAGGGCGTTTAAACGAGTAAGAATGTGTTGCGGTGTCATTGCACGAACGCGCGATGCAGCGAGTTCAATCGCAAGGGAGAGCCCATCAACCACCCGACAAATCGCACCAATCGCTTCGGCATTGTCAGCGGTTAATTGGAAGCCCGGCGCGACTGTTTCTGCTCTCGCCAAAAAGAGTTGAACGCTTTCGTAGTGATGGAGTGCTTCCCAGTCCAGGTCTTCAGGTGGAACAGATAAGGGCGGCACGATGAATCGCTGTTCACCAGCAATCTTCAAAGGTTCTCGTGATGTTATTAGACAGTGTAGCGTTGGACACCTAAGCAACAGCGTCTTGACATCCTCGGTGGCTGCCATCACGTGCTCAAAATTGTCCAACACCAATAGAAGTGTTTTTCCCAACAAATATGAAACGACTTGTTCCGTGACATCTTGTGTCGATTTTAATGGCAGGACGAGAGCCTTCGCGATCTCTGTGATAATATCGGTGGGTTGTCTCAAATCAGCTAACGCAATGAACGAGACCCCATCCGAATACGTGTTATGAAGTTCCGTTGCCACTTGTAGGGCGAGACGCGTTTTGCCGATCCCCCCTGGTCCAGTCAGTGTCACCAATCGTGTCTGTCCGTCAGTGAAATACGCCACAATACCGCGAACTTCGGTTTCTCTACCGATAAAACTATTTATAGGCGTGGGTAGATTATTCGGTAAATCGTTGAGGGTTCTCAGGGGTGGAAACTCGGTTTGTAGTTCAGGAATAGCGGTAGCGTCTATAGATGTCCTATGCTGCGATGGGGCTTCTTGTATCCCTTTGCTGAAGACTTCGCGCCATCTGTCTTCACCGATGATCTCTAAAGTAGAGTACCGAGGGGCGAGAAATTGAAAAATCACTTCTGGATGTTGAATGTTTTTTAGCCGATGTTCGCCGAGTGAGATAAAGCTTCCATGTGGAAATTGTGTTCTAACAAGTTCATGCGTTACAGCAGAGAGCAAGATCTGTCCACCGTGTCCTGCGTCCGTAATCCGTTTGGCGAGATTTGCAGGCATTCCGTGATATTCGTCATCCAGCAGGATCATATCACCTGTGTGAATACCGATACGAACGCGCAACGCCTCAATGTTTTCATGCCACTGATACGCATTGAGTACTAACTGTATCTCAAGGGCACACATAACAGCCGCACTCGCCGTAGGAAAAACAAAGAAAAAAGCATCGCCTTCGCTTAGGATCTCTGTGCCGCCCCAGGCGGAATTTGCAGCCCGCAAAATTGTGTTATGGGTACGGATAACCTCTGCCATCACCTCATTGCCGTGTGCCTCCCAAAGTCGTGTTGAACCTTCGATATCTGTAAACATCAAAGTAAGAGTGCTAATTGACAAATGTGGTTGCGGATCGTGTGTTGATAAAGAAATGTGCTTCTTTAATTCCATTAGGCGAGATTCCTAAACACTCTAAGCATTAGAGCATCGCGAGACTTGTCAGCAACGCCATACCGTAAATCATGCAGGTTTCATCAATGTCAAATTGTGGGTGATGACACATATTCACGATGCCTTTTTCCTCGTTTCCAGCACCGACCATCACAAAGCAGGCAGGGATTTCTTGAGAATAGCATCCGAAATCTTCGCCACCTAATATCGGCAGCACTGGAAATATGATGTTATCCTCTCCGACCAAACCGCGCGCGTTAGATACAACGTTAGTAACACAAGGTTCGTGGTTGTATGTTACCGGACATCCCTCTTGGTAATCAAAAGTGTAGGTGGCATTGTTAGCATCTGCTAAACCTGCGATGAGACGTTCCAGCTGCTCGCGAACGCGTGTTTGAACGGTTTTTTGAAGTGTCCGCACCGTGCCGCCGATGTGTACTGTCGGAGGGATAACATTGAGTGCTGCACCTGTGAGTCCATTCTTCAGATTGGCATCTCCACCGTGTAGTTGCGTCACACTGACCACCGCTGAATCTAATGGGTTAACATTTCTGGCGACAATCGACTGTACCGCTGTCACATACTGCGCACCAATAACGATTGGATCGACCGTGAGATGTGGAAACGCCGCGTGTCCACCCCTACCAGTAAGCGTGATCCGAAAAGTATCAGACTGTGCGAGCATCGGACCCACGCACGTGGCGTATTCCCCAACAGCATAGATTGGGAAGACATGTATCCCATAGATTTCGTCTACATCTTCTAAAACGCCATCTGCCATCATCGCCTCCGCACCACCCGGGAACACCTCTTCGCTCGGTTGGAAGACAAACCTAACATGCATCTTGAGATGACTTCGGAGGTGTGAAAGGATTCGCGCTGTCCCGATAAGCATTGCCGTGTGTGCATCGTGTCCGCATAGGTGTGCTTTACCATCAATTTTCGATTTATAAGGCACATCGGTCATTTCTTGAATTGGCAGCGCGTCCATGTCGGCGCGCAAGGCAATACGTTTTGATGCCCCCGGCACCTCCAAGTCCCCGACAACACCTGTCCTACCAATACCTGTTTTAACTGGAATGCCGAGTGTCTGCAACGCATCAGCAGCGATACCTGCAGTGCGTTCCACATCAAACCCTATTTCAGGATGCTGATGAATATCGCGCCGGATGCCGACAATGTCGTTAAAATGATGACGGCACTGTTCAAAAATTAAATCCTTCTGCATTAAATTTAATCTTCCTCTCAAAGTCCCCCTGATAAGGGGGATTTAGGGGGTTTTTCCATTGCAAATCCTCATTCAACAATACGCTTAAACTATTTATGAGACGTGTTGTAAATTAGAATGTTAACGTCCGCCGCAGAATGCTCCGGTGCCCATGCTCATTTTCAAGCCGGTAGATGATCGTATAAACCCCCGACATCGTTTGAAATACTTCCTTATTAATCACGGGTGTCAATTCTACCTCCGTTGAACCGTCATCAGGCACCGTTTTTTCTTCTCTGAAGGGTCCGTAGCATCTTTCTCCCAAAGGGTTGAGGACCTTCCATGTCAAGGTGAGCTGCTTCGGACGTGGCGGATTATTAATATAGACGGTGATTTTATCATCCATCTGTCCTTTTTCATAACGCAACGTACCTAACTTGGAGAATAATTTTACCGTCAACGCTAACGGTGGTGTATATTCAGCGTTCCCTGTACCCGGGATTGCACGCCATGTGCCGCCTGTTGCCAAGGCAATCTGTCGAATTGGGAGATAATCAATTCCGATCACATCAACACGCACCTGCTCGTTCTGTAGTGTCTCAATAACTTCATCCAGACTATAGGCGGATTTTCCGTCATAATCCGCATCATGGAATGCACCATCACTTGCGAGGACAATAAAACGTTGCGCTCCCTTACGGAATTTAGACGCTTTCACAGCGGCCATGAGTCCATCTAAGCCTGCTTCCGCGAGGTCTCCACCGCTTTTCTCATCAATCTTAATCTTGAAAAGCCAGTTTTTGAAGGTTTCAAGGTTGTCAGTGCGCCCGTATGCCTTTGTTTTATCCGTGAATGTCACTAACCCGAAAGTAGCATCGCGTCCTTCTCGCTCCATAGCTTCAAACAGAAAATCGGCATAAGCACGGACACTTCGGATATTGTCAAGCATACTTCCTGTTTCATCAAGAACGAAAATAATATCAACCTTTTGGGTTGTAGTCGCCGCAGCGAGTGTACGGGCAATATCCTGCATCATATAGACGAAAGCACCACCGAGATTAGCACCCCCAGAAGAGCCGCCACCCCCCCATGAATTGCCCATGCCTCCTGCGCGTAGCGCGTCGCCACGTTCACTACCGTAGTGGATCTTTGGTGTCTCAATTCCTGGCGACGCGCCAGAACCATCTAAAACACCCTCTGTCTCTAAAGCAATCGGTTTCGTTTCTCCCTGGGGCACTACATAATCTACTTTGGCTGTCGGGGGTTGTGCAGCTATCGGTTGAGCGAGTGAATTCAGTGTTAGAAGATTCTCAGGCGTGTATGTAGGTTTCCCGACTATAGGATCTGCATGTGACACGCCACTACCGACTTCTGATGTGTGAGTGGCACTGTCTTGTCTACGTGCTTCAAGTTTGGGAGTCGCTGCGTCTTGATTCGCCCTCTGCCATGATGCACTTAAACCGGCTTTCGGTTTTGGTGGTGCGGGGGGTTTTTCTTCTTCCGCCACGATAGGCGCAGTAGGTTCAATAAAGACAGGTGGTTTAACGGGGCGTTGTAAGGGCTTCACGTGGGTTATCAAAGCCTCTATTTTTTCACGAAACGGTGGTGGTAACGGACCCTCTTTCGGCACAAATTGCCATATTACCAATAACAAAACGCAATGGATAAGGAACGAGCACACAAAATATGGGGATGCCGTTTTTCGATTTTTCATTATATCAACCCATAGAGGCATTCTTCTTCCGTCTATATGTTTACGGGAAGGGGGCTAAACATGAATCCAAAATACTTAGGACCTCGTTGAGTACCCAATCGGATGCTTTTTCAAGGAACTGTACCTGACGGCTATCATAATCAACAGATTTAATCTGTTCTACCATGATGTCCCCAGTCAGTGAAGAACTATTAGGCACTTTAACGTGGAACGGAATGTTTCTGAAGGTGTTAGTTATTGGACATACCATGGCAAGTTGAGTCCGAGCGTTAAATAAGGTGTTACTAACTACAAGAGCGGGACGCCTACCTTTTTGTTCATATCCAGATTGTGGATCGAAGGTGAGGCGCACGAAATCACCTGCCTGTGGAATATATTTAGGCATCTACCATTCCTCTTTCCCGACAGGTTTTCCCCAGTCAAGTTCTTCAGGTTGATAGTCGTCTGGCATTTGGGCGAGTAGTGCCTTCAAATCAGCACGTTTATGTGTTTTGGTTGTCGTTTCAATGATAATTCGACCGTTCTGGATGGTTACCTGAACTTCATCACCCACATTCAGTTGTGCTGCCTCCAGAATATTCTTCGTAAAACAAATTTCCTCGCTATTTTCTGATTTTTGAATTTTGATTAACATAGCCTATCTCCTTAAAAAACTACAGATGAAATTCGACTACATCACCATCATAAACGATATCATTGCGACTCACAGATTGTCCATCGTGCCATTGCGGTCCCCATATCCGTGCGAACTTGAACTCCTGAAAATCTTTGTGTAAACCGACGGCGGCATCAAGGACTGTTGAACCGATAGGAAGCACGATTGGATCATCACGCTCTACTGCTTTACCGGGTGCCTTCGGATAAACCCGCAAGATGTCTAACGCCCTATAGAGTTCCTCCAATAAAACATCTTTCCCCTCACCTGTTTCGGCAGAAATCGGATAAATCTGAAACGTCTCGCCATAGAATTCTTTAAGGATCTCCAACCTCTCGTCTGCGCCGACCACGTCCAACTGGTTGGCAACGATAAGCTGCCCATTTTCTGGGGTGCCATTGTCTGCTTCGTTGAGGAGTGCCGTTACCGTATCCAGATCATCTAACAAATTGTCACTTGCGAGACTTACCACTGGTAACGGAATATCCGCATTACGGGTGAGTGTTAGCACTGTCGGTGAAATGAAGTCTCGCATGATAGATGGCGTATCAATGAGTTGAAATTGGATATTCTCATAACGGAGCATCCCGACCGACGGCGTGGTCGTTGTATAAGGTGTCGGGGACACTTCTGGCTTAGCATTTGTGAACTGGGCAAGTATCTGAGATTTGCCAGTATTCGGTGGCCCCAGGAGGACAATCTGACCTGCGCCCTGTTTCGGAATATGTTCGCTATAACTTTTTTTACCAGACCCTTTACTCCCTTTCTCTGAAGGTGCTCTTTTGTGCGCAGCAATACGACGACGAATATCCGAAACCACCTTTTCTGAGCCTTTGTGTTTTGGGATAATGCGCAACATCTCTTCTAAGAGGCGCAACCGTTCCTCATCTGTCTTGGCGGCTTCGTGCTCGTGTTTAAGTTTGTAGTAGGTTGGGGGCAAATTTGCTGGCATTTTCTCGTCCACTAATAGCTGATGGCTAATTCCTCTATTTACAATCCGGATGAAATCTGTTAAAATGAACGAAACTCTTAAATAGGATACAAAATTTTGGCACGTATGTCAAGGCAATTAAGACACCCCATTCAAGACGAGATTAAAAAGTCCATCGTTCTTCTTTCTCTCCTATGTATTCCATTATCCGTTATGGCTGAAAATAGCAGCTTTTCGCAACGTGGTGATGAACTTCTCTCTCTCGTGCAATCCGATGCACTTGAAGCACAAGTAATCGCACTGCAGGAAAACGTTATACCTATACCTAACTTCCACGCACACCGAACACGGAACGCACACCACCGCGAAGCAACAGAGAACATAGTCCGTTATATTAAAAGTCAGTTCCGTCGTTCCCCGAGTCTACGGGTCAGTGAACAAGTTTTTGGAGGGATTAAGAATATCGTTGCCGTTTTACCGGCGCGCGCCAGTTCATCGAGCAAGCGTATCTTTATTATATGTGCACATTACGACACAGCAGCAGGGCGTGAACCGAACTGGAACCCGTTAGCGACTCAAGCACCCGGGGCAAATAATAATGGCACGGGTGTCGCTGCGATGTTGGAAATAGCCCGTTTCTTAAGTCGCTATGAATACGACCACGAGTTAAGATTTGTCGCGTTAGGCGGTGAGGAACTCGGTTTTCTCGGCAGTCGGTTCTACGTCCGAAATGCTTCTGCTGTGGCAGCAAACAACAATATTGATGATACTGTCAAAGCCCGCGAGCGCATCGTCTGCGTTTTTAACTTGGATATGTTCGGTTTCAACTGGAAAAGCGACCTTGTTGAGGTTGTTGGCAATAATGACTCGTCATGGATAAGCCGGGCACTTATCATCGCAAATACATGGTACGACATCGGTCTGAAAATTCGTCGCACACAAGACGAGTTCGTTGACATTTCGTCCCACAAATCGTTCTGGGATAGTGGGTACAACGCCGTAACTTTAACTGAAAGCTCAACACCGTGGCGTGATTCCCAAAACTATGACGCTAACACCTTCTATCACACCTCTGATGATACCGCCGATAAGGTGAACTTCCGGTTAGTACGCAAAGTGACACAACTCGTGCTTGTCACAATAGATAGCCTCCTCACAGACATGTTTCACCCAACACGACAGATACCGCAGGTAACGCTGGAACTCCCACCAACTACCAAAGCGGATGAATTAGAAATCACAGGAACGTTTCGCTCAGATTTCCCAATCGACATTATTGTCTACCCAAGTCAAGTAGAAGCGGTGCTGGATCGCGAAACACAGACTTGGACAGCAACGGTGCCGTTGAAACCGGGGAAGAATGCGCTGCGAGTGATAGCACGGTACCCACTGGGTGCAGTCTCGGTTGCGCAGTCCACTTTTTTGACACAAGTGTTTGCGTGGAAGGAGGTCCTGGTTTTTCCGAACCCAGTACGTTCAGACACTTTAACTGAATTCCGCGTTGAGGCAAATGTTGACATGACTGACATGCGGGTGTTCATCTATGATTCGGACGGTAACCTTATAAAACGTATTGAGGGTGTCGCGGATCGGCTAAATCAAAGACTCTGGCGCACATGGTGGAATCAGCAGACATCTTATGGGTTGGCAGTATCCCCCGGTGTTTATGTGTGTCATGTTTCGGTTGTTTCAAAGGGGGAGACGTATACTTACTTGGAAAAGTTGGCGATTTTGCGGTGAAATAGGGTACCACATAAGCAATCAAAAGGCAAGTGCTTAGGTTTGAACAGAAAATTCGATATAGACTTTCAGTGCGTAATATAGTAGAATAAAGTTAGAAGCGGCAGTGGAGGGGTACTATGTCGTTTTCGATCATCGTCAGCATCCAGAAGCGCGGGTAGAAACAGAAGAAGTAGATGGCGTGAAGATTCGGAGTTACGTCATCCCTGTCGTCCAAAGACCACCATCAGCAGTTTAGATCATGAAACGCGCGTAATGCCCTCAAGGAAATATCGGGAACTATAGCATGATCCCAAAAATGCTTTGATGTCCTCGCAAAAATTATGTTAGAATATACTATACAGAAGTAGACTAAAGAAAGCCTGGAAAAAGGGCTGACCGTGCCAAAAGGGGAATCTAATGAAAAAAAATATCTATGCCTATTTTGCTTTGCTGTCTTTCCTCGTTAGTGTCAGCATCATTTCTTCGTGTGCTTTCACAAAAGACCAACCGACTGATGTTGAACTGCTGAGTTCAATCGAAAACGCTTTTGTGAGTGTTGCCAAACGCAGCACACCTGCCATTGTCGGCGTAATTTCATCCCGAGAAGTAGAAAATGGCGAATTTCACAGACAAGAAGGCTCCGGATTCATCTTTCGCAAAGATGGACACATTCTTACAAATGAACATGTGATCCGGGATGCAAAAACGGTTAGCGTGCGGTTGCTTGATGAAAGCGAATTTGACGCAAAAATGGTTGGCGTGGATCGCAATACGGATATTGCTGTCTTAAAAATTGATGCTAAAGAAGACTTACCTATTCTTCCGTTGGCGAATTCGGAAGAGGTCCAAGTCGGGCAGTTCGCTATTGCTATTGGGAATCCGTTTCAACTCAATTACACCGTAACAATCGGGACTGTGAGTGGAAAAGGACGTTCATTCCTTCGCGACATAGGTATTATTCGGTATCAAGATTTTATCCAAACAGATGCTTGGATAAATACGGGAAACAGCGGTGGGCCTCTATTAAATATCCACGGTGAGGTAATTGGGATTAACTCCTTAATTCGGCGTGCCGACAACACACCAGCGACCGGGGCAGTTAGAGCGGGAGCCGGGTTTGCTATTTCCAGTAACCTCGTCGAAAAGATTGGAACGCAGTTAATCGCAAACGGACGCATCATCCGAGGCTTTCTTGGAATTGATATGAGAAAAGTACCACAAGGTATTCGCATTCGGAGTGTACTAAAAAATATGCCAGCACATCTTGCCGGGCTGCAGCAAGGCGATATCATTGTCAAATACAACGGAAAGCCAGTAAAAAATACTGACGAATTCAAGATGTGGATCGCTGATTCCACTATCGGTGAGAACTCAAAAATTACGATCCTCCGAAACGGGCATGAACGGATGTTTAATGTCACAATAACAGAAATGCCAGCATTCCAAGCAGGGAGACCTATTGAAACCGATTCCGTCGCGTGGAGGAGACTGGGACTATCAGTGCGGAAGTTAGAAAAGGGTGACTTTGAAAGGTACACCTATCTGACCGATGAAGATCGCGGTGTTATTGTTGACATGGTTGAAGAAAACAGCCCGATTCCGAGAGGCACACTTATTATTGCTGTTAATGGGCAAAAGATCAACACTGTCCAAGAGTTTGAAGCACTCCTTCAAAAGCAGCAACAAGCACTTGAACAACTTAGCCTTGATGTCAAAAGCAGTCATGGCACAGAAAAGATAACTATGCAGCTAAAACCTTAGTCGCCGATTAAGAGAGGTATATAAGACGAAGCACGAGCATTTACGCAATTCGGTTTACCTATATCTGAAACTGTCTTGTGCTAAGCCGCGCCCTGTGAGATAAAAATATATGACAACATCAACATCCCTGACGCTCAGAGAAATTTTTAGTCCAGGCGGTCTTATCTCACAACATCTTGAGGGATATGAATTCCGTCAAGAACAACTGCAGATGGCACACGAGGTATCTCGAGCATTGATGGGTTCCGAACACCTGATTGTTGAAGCCGGAACAGGTGTAGGTAAAAGTTTCGCTTATCTAATTCCCGCGATTTCTCTCGCACTTAGATCGGAACAAACGGTAATCATTTCGACAAACACCATCAGTCTACAAGAACAGCTCGTCACAAAAGACATCCCATTTCTGCAGCGGATTCTTCCTCGCGACTTCAACGTTGTACTCGCAAAGGGAAGACGCAATTACCTCTCCCGCAGACGACTCAAAAATCTACTCAGTTATGAGCGTGGCTTGTTTGATACACTTGAAGAGGTAGATGAAGTTGCAGAAATTAAAGAATGGGTGAACCTAACAGTGGATGGAAGTCGGGCAGATTTACCACGGCAGCCTAATCCTCAGGTTTGGGATAAGGTCGCGTCCGACCGCGACAATTGTCTCGGTCGCAACTGTGAGACCTACGATACTTGCTTCTACTTCAAAGTGCGTCGAGAGATGCACAACGCCGATCTGCTTATCGTAAACCATCACCTCCTTTTTAGCGATCTCACAATCCGTAAGGACAGCGATGCAGCAGCCGGGCTCTTGCCTGATTACGAATACCTCATCATTGATGAAGCACATCATCTCGAAGCAACAGCAACCAACCATGCAAGCGTTAACTTCAACAACACGCGTGTTAAATGGTTTCTTGATTCTCTCTACAATGAACGGAGCAAAGATGGCTTGGCGACACATTTCAACTCGCCACAATTAAAGGATCAAGTCGTAGAAGCACGTGAACAGACGAATAAGCTTTTCAACAGTATTGTTAGTGCCATCGGAGAAATTGATAGTGGAGGACACGGTAGCACCCTAACTGAACGTATCTATAAAAGCGATTTTGTCGAAAACGTGTTGGACGCGCCACTTGTGGACATTGAGCGAACACTCAAACGTCTCCAGAACGACGCTGCAACAGACGATGACGAACAGGAGATTACAGCGCACCACCGCAATTGCCAACGGCTTCGAGACGAATTGGATATGATCATCCGGCAAAACGATCCAGATTACGTCTATTGGGCAGAAATATCAATACGCGGTCGTACCCCCCGAATCCTTTTAAACGCCACACCCGCGAATATAAACCAAATGCTACAAGATCACCTGTTCAGAGAAAAAAATAGCGTCGTGATGACAAGTGCTACGCTCTCCACGAATCGCAACTTTGCTTACTTTAAAGCGCGGGTCGGGATAAGTGAGTGTCGCGAACTCCTTGCCCACTCACCGTTCGATTTTAAAGAGCAGGTTCAAATTCATATTCCGAAGGGAATGCCAGATCCGAACAGCAGCGATTTCATACCAGCGGTGATCCGTAAAATTCAACATTACCTCAAACTGACACACGGCAAAGCATTCGTCCTTTTTACAAGTTACAAAATGATGGATGAAGTCTATGATGCTGTCGCGCCCGATTTAGAAGATATGGGGATTAGCACCTTCAAACAGGGCGGCGAACTCTCTCGGACGGACATGCTACAGGCTTTTCGTGAGGATACGAACTCGGTTTTATTCGGAACGTCCAGTTTCTGGGAGGGGGTCGATGTGCGCGGTGAGGCTCTCAGCAATGTTATCATAACTCGGCTGCCGTTTGAGGTGCCGACGCATCCAGTGATGGAGGCACGCGTGAAACAGATCAAAGAACGCGGTGGAAATGAGTTTTTTGAGTTCAGTTTACCAGAGGCAATTTTACGCCTTAAGCAGGGCTTTGGACGGCTGATTCGCACGCAAACTGACAGAGGGATTGTTGTTATTCTTGATCCACGGATTCAGACCAGAAGTTATGGGAAGCAGTTTCTCGATTCGCTACCTGACTGCGAAATTGTGGAAGGATAAAAAAGATGCCCGCTGCATATACCACAGCGAGCATCTAAATATGTACAAATCGTTTTTTAGCCTAGTGCAGCACCCCTGGCCCGAAATTGGCAGAGTACAGGCGTCTACCCCAAGACAAACTAATAACGCTTCGGCGACGGTTGCGCAACGCGAATCCCTCTATCGTGTGTGAAAGGGAACTCGAATTCTAAGGTTTGATAACGTTGTGCCGCACCTGGCGGTGGCGCCTTTTCAATCGGTAAAATGACCTTTAATTCCACGGCATTCCACTTGGTTTGCACAAACGGTAAGAAACCTTCCGCACTTTCACCGGGCGGCACGCCTGTCCGATGTGCACCCACCTGTTTTTCAACAATCTTCATCCGTTTCTCAATCAAAATTCGCCGTGCAATTTCCATTCCATTTTTGACATAAAGCCCTGTTGCACGTGCCATGTAGAGAAGACGTTCATCCAAATCCTTGTAATTCAGACCGTGATAGAGATTCTCGCCTTGATCAATGATCAGACAATTTTTGACATTAAAGATGACATTTTCGTTCCGATTGTTAGTAATCTTCACATAAAACACATCTGTTTTGTCGCCTTGGTGGAGTGCTTCAGTCTCATAAAAAGGTGAAAATGCGTTCCCGCGATTATACTTCCGGTCTAAGTCCGGTCGCCGCCAGTAAGCGATAGAAACTGTAATCCCATCTTTTGTTTTCGTCAAAATCGGCTGCCTCGACTGGACCTCAAACAGTTGTGGGTAGTCGGACATCATGATGACATCAACGACTTTCTTATCTTCACCACTCCCCAATTCAATCTGTGTCTTGGTTTCTGTCCAGTCGTTAAGAAAATCATTCCATTTGTCAGTGGCGTGTGCGTATTCACCGAACGAAAACACGTAAGTTAACGCTTCCATATTGGCATCGCGTGCTTTCCCAATCGTGAATCCGACGGTCTCCATACCGTATTTGTCCAGCACAGGTTTCGCGAGTGCCTCAGCAGGGACAGCTGGAACAACCACCTCTTCGTTCGGGTTTTCACTCTGTTCCATCTTCGCCTTCGCTATATTATGCACAGGCTGAATCGGTGACAAATTGCTAAGAGCAGTACCGCAACCTGCAACGCTAAAGGCGAGTGCAAACAGTAAGACGAAATTGAGTGCTGTGAATGTGTTCAACCATTTCATTGATAATATTGCCTCCTTGGTTACCATTCAACGAATGGCAAGTTCTTTTCGCTTGGCATCCCGGGATACTCAACGAATCAGCACATTAGTTTTATAACTGATTTTGAGAACGCCGAAGTAAAGTCCAAATAGCGCGTCTAAAACTGAATATGTTTTTAAAATTAGCATAACTACAATTTTTAGTCAAGAAATATCTCAGAAGAATTCGCAGAACTTACTTCACAACGCTGAACTTCCCGATTTCTTGGATAAGTGACACTGCCTGTTTCGCGGAGATACGATAAATATAAACGCCAGATGCAACAGGAACACCGCTGAGATTCGCGCCGCGCCACTCGAATTTCCCTTGTGAGAGGACGTTTTGGTGTGCTTCTTTATAGACAAGTACACCTGTCGGCGTGAATATCTCAAGGTCAACGTTATCCGCAATTTGGGAGGCAGAGAGCCGATAGGCGAACGTCATCGTTTCGCCAGCAAGGCGCAGTGGGTTCGGATAGACTCGCGTTTCCTCAAAGGCAAGTGTTTCCGACTGAAGTTGTTCTACCCGCAACCGGTAAGAATCCACGCTGCTGAATCCTTCCTCCGATTCTATAACCAGATAGAATGTGCCTGTCCTGTCAGGTTGATAGATGAGTTTCAATCCGGCGATCTCGGTAGCATTCTCGCCAGTAGCATACACTTCTCCCGTCGCCGCGTGGAGAGATAACCGATACCTATTATTCGGTGGAATATCAGCCAATGTCACTAAAATAGTGATCCCACGGACCGCTTCCAGTTCGTAAACATCGCGGACATCGGTCGAATCGAAAATGAAAGACTCATAAGTTTCGCCATATTTGATAGGAAACGCTGTCACAATTGTATCATTCGGCTCATAAGTGTCACCAAAGGATACCAGTATTGGGATAGTCAGCCCTTCCGGTCCTATATTAGTAATCGAGATACCCGTAACAGTGCCATCGTTTGCGTTACTATTCGGTACAGTGCCAGGTGTAAAGGCTGTATGTCCGTCATCTAAAGAATAAGCCGCGCCATCCGTTATGGATTGCACATCTATAAATTCAGCCGCATCTTGTTGATAGATACCGAGGTGTTCAGGGTCTGTTGGATCTTCAAGCCATACCTGATGCGATGCATCATAAGTACCAACAGGGTAGGGCCGCGTTTCATCAATGTGCCAGATGAGGATACCTGATTCTGGTAGATAGGTATCAAAAGTTGCACCTGATACCTTGTTCCGATTTTCTATAAGAAAAAATTCCCGCGCTTCTCCGACCCCTGGATTTCTTGACGAATGGATATCAATTTTGAAAAGTTTATTGGTTTTGGGACCGAGTTCAAAACTGGGGACATCAATTTTCTGGTTTTCGGTTATCACAACCGGTTGGATCCAACCAAGGCGACCGTTTTGCGGTCGTCCATCAAAATCCCACTTGAGATACCCCATGATATGACTCGGTTCCAAGCCATTTCCGATCCCAAATTCTTCAGGTCCTTGGTAGGGACCGAAGGCACCCATCAATCCCCATTTATGGTCGTGTGGACCTCTAAAGACCCCATAAATATCAGGGGCACCGAAATCGTGAAAGAACTCATGAAAATAGATGCCTAAGTGTGGGTGCTCAAAATCTGGTTCTTCAGCAACGATTGCAGCGGTATTGACACGGACACCATCATGAACAGCGTTAACGGCAGGTATGAGAACAGACTGGATGTCATAATCAATGATGCCAGTAGACGCTTGGTCATTCCCTGCATGGATGAGGAAGACATGATCTACGACGCCATCATTGTCTCTATCATATTGCGAAAAATCAACCATCTCATCTACTCCCTCGCAAGCCTCTCGAACTAACTCTCGATAGCGTTCCAAGATTCGGACACCTTCGCCGTAATACGTCATCGGTTTTTTGGCACGAATCCACGTATTCCCTCTCGGAAGAACGCCTCCCATCGGCCCTGGCTGTATATCCATCTGCCCATAAGAATTTTCGTGGAAGTAGGTTTTGAGGGAAACGCCTTCTGTGGCGAAGAGATATTTATCAAACGCCGCGCCCTCTCTACGTCCGGGCATGTCAGAGAAATCTATCTTTAAGGCGAGCACATATTCTATACCGTCAGACTGTAAGACCCCTTGCTCGTTGGCGAGACAACAGTCTTCCAACCCTTCAAGAAATTCAATCTCGCTTTGAGGTGCTTTGGGTACCAATTCCCCACTCGTAGAATCTTCAGTAAAAAAGAGATAAGGGTTCGGCGGAGCGGCAATAGTTAACGGCACAAAAGAACAAAAGAAGAGTAAACTGACGATGCTGATCATCAGACGCTGCAAAGTGCTTATTTTTATGAAATGTAAGGAACAACGAAGGGGGACAACCGGATTAATCAAACTCGCCTCCACACTTCCGGCATAAGATATAAAATTGAATATCATCAGATTGGGCGTGTTGTATGATGAGGTCAACGACCTGTTGTGGCAAGTCTGCTGCACATTTCGGACATTTGTAGAGCGACCCTTCTGTTTCAGGGAACCGGGTGACATCGCCCCAAATATCCTGTATCCAATATTTGAATTCCCAAGGTATTTCAGTGTTGACTGCAGTCGCAATCTGCACAGCATGTCGAATCAGTTTCCGACATTCACGTATGGAAGCAGGCTCGTAGAGGTGTGGTGAATACCTGAGTGGTAACGGTTTGCCCTCTGTCTCAGCTTGTGTGTTAAAATCTCGGGCGCGGGTGAGCAGAATCTGGTCTAAACGTGAACCGGCTTCCCGCCCTTTAGACCAGAGGCGATAGTAACCGGTTCGTTTGATATGAAAAAAAGCAGGCTTGTTGCTCGGCTTCTTATCCATTGTATCGGTTGACGCGGTATCCCAGAGCCAACGACCCCATTTAGAATTATCATCAGGTTCAGACCAAATTTTTATGGCACCTGGACCACCATCCCTATCCCACGGCTTTGCATCCGCGTCATCCATACCAATCCAATAAGAATCTTTGCTATATTCAAAGAAGACGCGCGCCCAGAGGTACCACTTCCCAGTTTTCGGGATGTAAATTTCGTGTGTCGCACGCGCGCCGTTCACACTGTCAATGGCTTTGCCACCGGAGGCTTCTTCGTGATCAACTATACTTACGCCTTTATCAAGATGGATGGCGTTGTCCGCTTCAATAATAAGTGTATCCTTCGGTACCCGAATCACTTCCTCAGGTTCATCTGTGTCATGCAGCTCCAACGGTTCACTGAGATTGTAACTCTTCGCGATCCTTTGCGAAACTTTTTCAAACTGTTTTTCCGAAAGGTTAGCATCAAAAAAGCAGTCCCGAATCCCTTTCTTCCATAGATCAAGCAAGAGAAACATCGCTTTCAAGTTTCCATCTGGACGTTTTCGAGTCCCTACGACGATTAGCATACCGGTGTCTTTAGAGCGGCTGATCAAACACCGATGTAGCGGAAAATCTGATTTCCTACGGGTACGGCTCGATACAACGAGTGGGGCGTAGTACTGGCATTTCGCATCGCATCCAGGAATCTTTGCACGTTTGGCTCTACAGCATTCTGGACAGATTAACATACCACTGAGGGCGGGACAGACACGCTTACCGTTACTGGACCTGCAGGTACGACACCGCTGGCTTTTGCGCCGCCTTGCTGATGTTTGCCGTCTCTCATATCGCATATTTTCCCTCACATAGACTGGCACGGTTAAAAGACACATCCAAGATTCTATAACAAATTCATACCGTCAAGACAGATAGAAAATTAACTCGGACGATTGACAAGGTCCGCCAGATATTCAGCAATTTTATCTGTAATTTGTTGGGCATCTACATCCGCAAAGTTGAACAGTTCTTTGAGCATTGGAGAGATAGCACCTGTATCCAGCAAAGCGTTCGCGAGTCTTCCCATACTGCTTCGATTGATTCCACCTTGCCCGTCAGTGTTTCCCATATCCAGAATCTTAATGCTATCGATTTTCTCAACCGGCTTCATAAGCTGCTCAATAATATCATCGGCATCATTAATGAGTTCTAAGATCGCCTCTTGGACAAGGACGCGTTGTTCAGCAACATTCCGTGCTTCATATTCCGCCATTTCACCCTGTGCTTTCGCACGCGCTTCAGCGAGGACCGCATCAGCAAGACGTTCAATGGGTTGTGCTTGTGCTTCTGCACCGATGACAGCAACTTCACGCTGCCACTCCGCTGACATCACCTCTTCCGTGGCTGTCACGTTCACTTCCGCACCCATACGTTCAGCTTCCGCAACTAACTTTTCCTTCTCCGCGAGTGCCGTTACCTGCTGTTTATTGGCAACTTCGATTTTCCGGTCTTCATCAGTTAACGCAACGCGCAATTCCTGACCGATACGAGACTGCTCCACATTCAACATTTTAGCAATTTCAGCGAGTTCCACGTATCGCATCTGGTCGATTTGAGCGGTTTCAACAACGAGGTTCTTCTCAATCTCGCGCTGCATGACTTGTTGCTCTTGAGCAAAACGTTCCGTCTGAACGATCAACTCACGCTCAATATCCCGGAGCATCACACCCTCTTCTTGCGCAATGCGTGCCTTCTCTACTGCTAATTCTTTTTCGATATCTCGGATTTGTTCCTGTTGGTCTGCCGCAATACGTGCCAACTCTACTGCCAATTTTTTAGCGATCTCAGCTGTTTCAACTTGCCGCAGCTGATCAATCTGTGCAGTTTCAACGACGAGGTTCTTCTCAATCTCGCGCTGCATGACTTGTTGCTCTTGAGCGAAGCGTTCCGTCTGAACGACCAGCTCACGCTCAATATCTCGGAGCATCACACCCTCTTCTTGGGCAATACGGGCTTTCTCTACCGTCAATACCTTCTCTATCTCACGCACCTCAATCGCCTGCTCCTGCTCAATTTTCTGTAACTGGACAGTGAGGAACTGCTCAATTTCAGCAAGCTGGACGACTTTAGATTGTTCAATCTGCTGCGTTTCGACAATGAGGTTTTTCTCAATTTCACGTTCTGCGACAATCTGTTCCTGCTGGACACGGGCGACTTCAACATCCCGATTCATCTCAATTTCGCGTTCTTGGACGACCTGTTCTTGTGTGATACGTGCGCGCTCGACCTCTTGCTTCATCTCATACTCACGCTCTTGTACACTCTGTTCCATCTCAAATTGGAACTTGAGGGTCTCCGCTTCCCGTTCAGCGGCATAAATCGCGATATTCTTCTGCTGGTCGGACTCTGCCCACGCCTGTTCCTGTTCCGCTTCAAGTTTCTCTATACGGGCAGCAACTTCTATTTGAACGATAGCGACCTCTTTCCGTTGGACAATGTCTACCTTTTCCCGTTCTTGTTCAGCGGTAATTTCAGTGATTTCACGAATACCGACAGCATCAAACCGGTTTTCAGCATCAAGCGTATCAACAGGGGTCTGGTCTACGCGGATAATGGATACAGTTTCAAGCGTCAAGCCGTTTTGGATTTCTAAATCTTCGCCACACGCCTCTTGGACTTTATCCGCAAACTCTTGGCGTTTCTGGAGGAGGTCCTGGATTTCACTTTCAGCTGCTACACTTCGCAACGCGCCTTCAAGTTTAGGTTCAATGAGTTCACGTACTGTCTCCGGCGTCATGGATTTGTCACCGAGGGCTTGTGCGGCGCGTAACACATCATCTTCTTCAGGTTCAACTTTAAGATAGAAAACAACTTCAACATCGCCACGGTTGAAGTCGTAAGTAATTAAAGCCTCTGTCCCTTCTCGGATTACCTCAATCCGCATTGTATTAAGGGAGATTTCTTTGATTTCATGGATAATGGTGTTAACCCAGAGACCTTTAGTGATACTGATTTTCTCTCTCGAACCACCTGTCCGCACGAGCGCGACATCGGCTTTCGGTATCCGGTAGCGTATAACTGTAGCAGCAAAGGCAGCCAAAATAGCCAGCAATACAACAAGTATAACTGCCGACCACCGCATTACAGCGTTTTGTCCAAAATTGTCGAGGTTCTCAAAGGCGAACCAGCCAACAGCGACTGCTACAACAATTAAGAAGACGATAACAGCAATGAAACGCATTCAATTCTCCTATAGAATGATAGCACAGAAGCATTAGCGTACGTCTTTAAGCACGCCTGCAATTTTACCGGAAAATCTCCTCGTCACTGAGGGCAGTCCGGTAGCGCCCTTTAAGCGGTTGACGTGGAGAGGTCTGCCACGCGAGGTTTGCTAAATAACATAGTGCATTCTCAATGAGAGGTCTCGCTATGGTAGTGCGATGTGCATCACGGGTATCCACAGCAAAAGTAACGTAATAACCTTCGCCCCATTGCAGTTGCACACTGACCGCATCACCATTATCTTCTCTGACTGCCAATTTTCGGTAACTCCGATCGTCCGTCACCCAGTGATCATCGGTTATTAACGTATCTACATTGATTTTGTGGGGCCAAGTAAACATGCCGGTTTTCTGTCCATCATCGGTGACATTGACATTGCAATCATTGGAATTAATCACTCGAATTGGATGTCTATCGACAGGCAGCCAGTCGCCGCGCCACTGCGGCTCAGACGTGTGTACACCATCAGGGGGTGTGATGTTGTTATCCATAGCAGAAGCCCAGACGACCCCACCTTTTCGGACAAACTCTTGAATCGCCTGGTCAGCGTCCTCAACGAAATACTCGCCATCATGCCCCGTAGCAAACCATGTGAACCAAATAATATCATAATTTGAAAGGGTAACGCTTGAAAGCTTGATTGCATTGTTCGGATCACCGCGATTCTCAGGATTGTCGTTGATATGCACAGTTGTAAATTGGAATTCCAACCCTTCGATGGTGGTCAGCGATTCTAATACTGCCGGTTCGCTCGTCATATTATCGCCGACAACAATCAGGACCCGAAATACCCCTAACGGGACAATCTTTATGGAGGAAATAATATCCGAAAATGATTGCGAATGTGGAAGCGTTCTCAGGTTCCGAAGTCCCAACTGAAACTCTCGGGAGTTCAAGCTTAAATTCAACCGCCGACCTTCAAAATTCACATGCTCATAGAAAATAACATGGCAGCCGCTGAATGGAAAACTCGGGCCGCGTTGGATACGAATTGATGAAATCGTATCATTCATGCCGATATCAAACACGGAACTGATGTCCCGCATAATGACGCTCCGTTGACCGCTATAGTCTACGTCGCGAAACACTTCAATGATAACAGGGACAGCCCCATATTCTGGTGGGGTCGGGTGTGCCGATGGGCTAAAACTGATAGCCGTAATCGCATCTCCGAAATTGTAGGGGATGTCATGAATATTCGGATAAAACCCAGGCGCGAGAACCAATCGACGTCCCTTATAATTCTCATGCTCGTGAAAAATGGCTTTGTAGTTTGGCGACGCGTTGAACCCCGGCCCTTTATAAATCTTAATCGAAGAGATAATATCTTGAGCCCCAATCACACTGGTATTAGGTACCGATTCGATTAACGTCAACTTGCGTCCGTGAAAATTCACATGTTCAAAGACTTCAACGACAAGCCTCGGCATGTTGGTCATAACGCGCTCCTTGTTTTCAGGCGTAACTCGCAACAAATTGCAAGTTAAAATATAATACCATTAGCAGAAACAGCTTGTCAAGGAAAACATAAAATTTTCTGCAGATAGCCTGAATCATGCAATCACCTAACAAATTTTAACCCTATTTACGTTGATATTAATTACTTTCGTTTTTTCTTGATTCATTAGAAAGAATGTGTTAAAGTAGAGGTACAGCCTTGCAAGATATACCTTTAAAATCGCACGCGGAGGAACCCTGATGTCTTACAAAAGAGTGCTCCTCGTCATTTTAATCATAAGTATTAGTGGACTCCTCGTCTACTTCTTGGCGCAGATGGAACAGTCTGCAATGCAACAGACGGCAGCGTCGCGCCCAATACCGCTCCCTTATAATTGGATTGGGAGTATCACAAAAAAACAGATAGCAGAACCCTCCGGGATTACTTATCACCCAGTTCGGCGGAGTCTGTTTATCGCTGATGATTCAGGCAGCGTCCATGAGGTGGATCTGCATGGGATATTCATCCAAGCAAAAGGGGTAAATGAACTTGACATCGAAGGCATTACAATGGACCCGAGTACGGGTTTACTGTATGCAGCCGTTGAAGATGATGAAGCCATCATAGAACTTGACCCGGAAACGCTCGCGATTCAGAGAAAATTCAGAATCGCCAGAGACTTTGAAGGGGAACTCCTTCTGAAAAAAGGGGGTATGGGGATTGAGGCAATCGCTTTTGTGCCGGATGCCTTGCACCCGGAAGGCGGCACATTTTGGGTCGGCAATCAATCCTTCAGTCTTAAGACGACGGCTGAACCCTCTGTTGTATGCGAAGTCCTTGTGCCACTCCGCTCCGAAACAGCCGCAATATCAGAAGTCTCTATCATTAACGCTTACAAGATGAACTTCATTGATATTTCAGGACTTGCCTACGACCCTCAAGACGATGTATTGGTATTAATTAGCGATACAACCAATCTTTTGGTCGAGATGAATCGGGAAGGTACAATTTTAAGTAAATACCTCTTACCCGGTGATGAGCAAGAGGGTGTGACATTAGATGGACACGGCTATATGTACATCGCTCAAGAGAGTGGAACGATTATTAAACTCGGAGATCGGCGACTCCGTTAGAAAAGTAGTGATTCCATCTAAACCCCGCCGTTCTAACTTGCGGCTACTATTTGTCGTTTTCTGATTCCGGCTCAGTATTTTCAACGCGCAGCACTGCAATTCTGGGCATCAAGTCCAATACTAAATTAAGGGACGCGTACTGCTCTGCCGTGTAACCACGGTCTATCCGCCACAACACTTGCACGTTTCCTTCATCATATAACACACCATGGGCAAGTTTCTTGCCATCAGTGTCTTCTAACTGGAAAAGTCGGCGGCGTTTGGTGTCCATGATGTTGTCTCGTGAAGATAAGGCGAAGTATAGCACCTCGCCTTGATAGAAACAGAATGAGGAGACTATTTTAGTGCGACAAAGTCAGCATCTACACGATGGGGTATAATCCCTGCAGTGTTGCCGCGGTGGAGCAATTCACGGACCCCCGCCCTTCCCTTCTCACCATAATCAAGTGTATAGTCATTGACGTACATGCCGACGAACTTGTCAGCAAGAGCGGTCTCCATGTCGCGTGCGTAGGTCATCGCGTATTCTAACCCACGCGCTCGGTGCTCAAGTGAGTACTGAATGCTCTGTTTAAGCAGCGAGGTAATCTGATGTATCTTCTCACTACCGAGATTACGGCGAATAACATTGGCACCGAGAGGCAAGGGTAACCCTGTCTCTTCATACCACCACTCTCCCAAATCAATAACTTTGTGAAGACCTTCGCGTGCGTAAGTCAACTGTCCCTCATGAATAATGAGTCCAGCGTCCACTTCGTCTTTTTGAACAGCGTCCAATATCTGATCAAATGGACGGGTTTCTGCTTCAAAATTGGGTTGGAAAAGGCTAAGCGTAAGATAAGCCGTTGTCATTTCGCCGGGGATAGCGATACGTTTACCTTCAAGGGTATCTATCGGTGTTTTGGAGACAACAAGTGGACCATAACGGTCACCAATACTTGCCCCGCACGGCATGAGGGCATAATCCTTCGCAACATAAGCATAAGCGTGAACTGAAATCGCTGTGACCTCAAGTTCCGCAGCGAGCGCGCGCTGATTTAATGTCTCAATATCTTCAATAACATGAACAATCTCAAAAGGGTCCGTCGGAATTAATCCTTTAGCAAGCGCGTAGAACATAAACGCGTCATCGGAATCTGGACTGTGTCCAATCCGGACTTTTTCTGTCTGTGACATAGTATTCCTTTGCTATAGTCATTTAGTTTTTTTGTAGGAGCGATCTCCGAATCGCGGCCTTTGATAAAAACAGCAAAACTGAAAACTGAATAGCTGTGATTCCTTTGCAGTATCTGATTGCAGTTTTCTTCTCATAGTGATACAATAAAATTGTTTGAATCGGTCTTGTGGTAAATTTATATCGACTTTGGAGTGTTACACAAGAATGGGGTTGCCAGCGAAACCCACATACCTATATCTTACAGCAATACCGGATCGACTCTCAGCGTTAGTCGGTGCCGAGTGTGTTGCCCTGACAGGATCTGCGCCAAACGCGCACGGCATCGCAATTTCAGAACACCGTGTTGATGTCCGTCGAGGTGCATATCTAAAGAGTTGTATCGAGGTCCTTTTTGAAACAGGGAGTCTTACTGAACTCTGTGCGGACATCCAATCCGCAGGTTTACACGCCGACGAATTCCGGGTGTCTGTTGTGAAAAAACCTCGGAGTCTCAAGGTAAACTCTATGGAACTTGCCCGGGACATCGGTAGTGCCATTGGGGGTCGTGCGAATCTAAACAGTCCACAGTTTACCTTTATCGCGGTTCTCACAGCTGAAAAGATATGGTTCGGACGACTCCTTTCCGAATCTGATAGTATGTGGCTTGCGCACAACCAACGTCCTTACGTCACTTCAAGTTCGTTACCAGCACGGCTTGCGCGTGTCCTTGTCAATTTAGTAGCACGCCCAGGGGATAGTCTACTCGACCCGTGTTGTGGTACCGGTACAATTGTGATGTCCGCTGCACATAGTGGCATCCGAGCTGTTGGTTACGATCTAAATCTACGGATGATCGGCGCAACGACGAAGAACCTTCAGCATTTTGGACTCACTGCAGATGTCGCGTTAGGTGATGCGAGACAGGTGCAAGGGCAATTCGACGCAATCGCAACCGACCTACCTTACGGCATCAATCTCACCAAAGATAACTCTCAAGACGCAGAGATTTTAGCCAACTTACGGACGTGTGCACCAAAAGCCGGGTTCATTGACCTCCGAGATCTCAGTAAACCCTTAAACGACTTAGGCTATCAGATAGAAACTATTCTCCCAGTGCCGAAACTGAGTATCGTGAGGCGCATTTTTATTACTTCTGTAATAGACTGACAGCTGCCGATTCCTTGTTTACGACAACGTTTGCGACTCAATAATCCTCAACGTTTTCATAAAAATCAGTCTCTGGCAAGTATTCCTCTTCGTTGAGTTCTTCCTCTTCATGTGCCTCGTATTCACGCAAACTGAGAAGCGCACCTTTTTCGTTCGGATTCTCCATATAGAATTTACAGATCCAGCCATCACCCTCTGGGAAACGATTAAGTAATTCAATATCGTCATCAAGGGCAGTATTGACTTCATAAACCTCGCCGCTCACTGGGGCGTAGATATAGAAATTGCGTCCATCTGATGTCTCAATGCGCCCGATAATTTCTCCCTGTTCGTATTCGCCAAGAATTGGCAACTCTACAAAAACAATGCTGCCGTAGACATCCTGAATTCGTTCGGTGATCCCGACGTTACACTCTCCTGAATCGAAAACCTCAATCCACTCATGTGTCGTTGTATATTTTATCTCAACATTTTTCATCACGAAATTCCTCCGATTCAACATGATGCGGTACTATCACAATCCAATTCCGTAACCTTGGAGTTGTGCTTGGAAGGTTTCAAGCATTCTTTGACGTATCTGAATTTCGACGATAGGATCCGGTTCATATTTTATACCTATTACCTTCCCACCCAAACGTTTGCACAGGGTAACAACAGTACCAATGTCTGAATAATTGACTTTTACATACACATTTTCATAAAAAATACAAGTCTCAATTGTCGCATTTTGAAAGCAGTCTCTTGCACACTGCCCGTAAGCACGTATTAATCCGCCGATACCGAGATTGATACCACCATAATATCTGGCAACAACACAGATAACATTAGACAAACCGAAACCCCGAACAGCGGAGAGAATCGGAGGTCCGGCAGCGTGAGTAGGCTCTCCCGCATCTGTCGCGTATTCACGTAGGACGCTGCCACTACCGATACTGTAAGCATAACAGTAGTGTGAAGCACGTGAATTCCGTTCTTGCACCTGAGTAAGAAATTCTTTTACCTCAGCTTGCGTCCGGACAGCCGTTGCTTCGGCAAAAAATCGGGATTTCTTTACAACGTGATGCGATTCGGCAATTCCTGCCACGGTTCTGTATTGGTCAGACATACGTCACAATAGCAGCATCGGCTTGCTAAAAGTTCTGCTGATTGAAAAGGTGTACAGGGCATTCCCTTGAACAATATGGATACGTTCATTCTCCGCTGCGACAGGTCTGAATTGCGGTGTATAGGCTACATTGAGTATTAGGCTTCCAAATCTAACACCGAGTCCAAAGCAGAAACCTTCCGCTTTCCAAAGCCGTTCTTCTGCCTCAAAGGCACCCTCTTCTAAGAGAAACACTTGCGCATAACGCTTTTCAGTATGCCTGAGGTAACCAATTCTCGCGCCAACCCTATGGCGGTACCACACCTCACCGCCTGCATTTGCGCGGATACCATCGCGGAAGGGCGGATGAACATCCAAACCGACCCGCAAGGTTACGTCTGATATGGCGTACTGATGGGCAATGCCAGCGACAATTGTACGCGCCATCGCATCTGGAATAGAAGGTTCAGAGAAGGAGAGTCCATTGCTCAAGTTCCTTGCGACGATACCCACCAGCGTACTGTCACCAATTTGCTGGCTAATGCCGACATTATAGGCATATCCATGCCCAAGGTATTCCCTTCCCTCAACATCAGCAACTTTAGAACGGAGCCATTTCGTATCAATCCCAACACGGGTGCGCCCGAATAATTTAAGTCCGTAACTGAAACCGATAGCAAGGTTATTTTCGGGAAAATTGTTGAGCGCTTTTCCACTATAATCAACTCGGCGAAAGGGACCCGCCTGTTCAAACGCGAACCCTAATCCAACGGTGCCGAATTTGCCCGTAGGGAATGTGTAATTCAGCGTTTCAATACCATACGCCCGCTGCTCATAGCGACTATAATCCTCGTAATTAGCATTGTGGTTCGGTTTAGAGAGCAAGGCAATAGTCCGTGGAAAACGGGTTGCGTGAATAACAAACCGGTTTCCCGCTGCTGTACTGATACCAGCAGGGTTACTGCCGAGGGCATTTGCGCCATGGCTTGTACCCACAAAACTACCACCCATCCCGTATTGCTCAGCACTTAGTAGTCGTTTAAGAAACCCATCTGCCGCAGCTGTTGTACTTGCCGCTGCAGCGATACTACTCAGAAGAGAAAAATAGGCAGTGAGACAGAATAGGATGGTTGCAGCACAATTATGGACGTATTTCATTTATAACCTCATGCGAAAGAGATGCGCGTGGCGCATGACTTTTCTAAGAATATGGGGGTCGGGTGGAGAATGTAGATTAAATCATAGGGAACATAATGTCACTTGTGCTACAGCATACGCATTCGTATGGGACATCGAAACAAATACAGCACCGATATTGTGCGCGTGAGCATAGCGCTCAACTTCACCGTGTAAGACGATTTCCGGCTTTCCGACAGCATCCGCCTGAATCTCTACATCTTGCCAACGCATACCCGTCGTTAAGCCGGTGCCAAGTGCCTTAAGTGTAGCCTCTTTAGCAGCAAAACGGGCGGCAAGCCGCCAGTACCGAGAGGGGGTATCCCCACAATATGTCAGTTCTTGGTGAGTGTAGATCCGCTGCTCAAAGCGCGCCCCCCACCGACGGGACGCTTCTTGAATCCGTGTGACTTCAACAATATCAATGCCTATTCCGTATATTTTTTGTTGGTGCATCAATTTATCTGTAAAGGGCATCTGTCATCAGTGCAGCACGGACGTTTGCCTTGACATCATGGACACGCACAATATCAGCACCGTGTGCGATTGCCCAACAGACTGTCGCCGCCGTACCTTCAACGCGTTCATTTATCGGAAGCCCTAAAACATTTCCTATAAACGACTTCCGTGAAGTACCGATAAGCAGCGGTTTATTCAACGATTGGAACGCTGCGAGATGTTTTAAGAGTTCAAGGTTATGTTCCGCCGTCTTACCAAATCCGATCCCCGGATCAATAATAATCCGTTCAGCAGAAACGCCCTGTTCTTCAGCAGTTCGGACACTTTCCTGCAGCGACGCTCGAACCTCGCTGACAACATCATCATAATGCGGTGCGTGCTGCATTGTACGCGGTGTCCCCTTCATGTGCATCAGAATGAGACCCGCCTCCATCCTTGCCACGACAGATGCCATAGCGACATCACCACGCAGAGCAGTGATGTCATTAACAAGATGAGCACCCGCCTCAAGTGCTTGCCGAGCCACTTCCGCTTTATATGTATCGACAGAAATATGGACATCAACACTGCCAACAATCGCCCGAATGACCGGTAATACGCGTGCCAATTCTTCATCAACGGGTACCTGTGATGCCCCTGGACGTGAGGATTCACCGCCTATATCAACGAGCGTTGCCCCTTCTTCTACCATCAATTGCGTATGTGCGATAGCTCGCTGGACATCAAGATAACACCCACCATCGGAAAAGGAGTCCGGTGTGACGTTCAATATCCCCATCACATGCGTGCGGTCCCCTAAAGTGAGTGTCTTGCCACGACAGTTCATAAAATTGATTTTGCAGGCAATTGGGGTCGGGGCCCGAGAATTTCATCAATTTCTTCGGTAACAAGCGTTTCGCGTTCTAATAAAGCGTCTGCCAACAATTTTAATCCTTCAAGATTCGTTTCCAAAATATCCCATGCTTTTTTATAGCACTCTGTGACAATATCATGGACCGCCTTATCAATTTCAATAGCCGTTTTCTCGCTATAGTCCTGATGGACGCTCAATTCCTTACCAAGGAAAACCTGCTCATCTCTTCTACCGTAGGTGAGCGGTCCCATGTGGCTCATTCCCCATTGTGTGACCATTCGGCGTGCGAGTGCCGTCGCCTGCTCGAAATCGTTTTGCGCGCCGGTCGTCTGTTCACCAAAAATAATTTCTTCGGCAACTCTGCCCCCGAGCGCAAAAATAATATGTGCCAGCAGCCGCTTTTTGCTCATGTTATGACGTTCTTCAAGCGGAAGTTTAGCAGTCACACCAAGTGCCCTGCCACGTGGAACGATGGTGCACTTATAATTCGGGTCGCTCTCCGGTACAAAGTGTAACATAAGTGCGTGTCCAGCTTCGTGATAAGCAGTGACACGCCGTTCTTCATCACTAATGACAAGACTTCGCCGTTCAGGTCCCATCAGCACGCGGTCTTTTGCTTCGTCAAAACACATCATGTCAATGTTCTCGTTATCGCGTCTTGCGGCAAGCAGGGCGGCTTCATTTGTCATATTTTCGAGATCCGCGCCAGAGAAGCCAGGGGTCGCTTTCGCCAAGATTTCCAGGTTGACATCTTCCGCGAGTTTATAGGGTTGTTTGGTATGTACCTTGAGGATCGCTTCTCTACCACGCACATCGGGGAGATCAACAACGATCTGCCGGTCAAATCTGCCAGGTCGAAGCAGTGCTGGATCCAAGACATCCGGGCGGTTCGTTGCGGCAATAAGAATCACACCGAGAACGTCTTCAAACCCCTGCATTTCAACAAGCAGTTGATTTAAAGTCTGTTCGCGTTCATCGTGTCCACCACCGATACCTGCCCCGCGGTGCCTACCGACAGCATCTAATTCGTCGATAAAGATGATACATGGAGCGTTCTTCTTGCCGAGTTCAAACAGATCCCGCACGCGAGATGCCCCTACACCGACAAACATTTCTACGAAATCGGAACCACTGATACTATAGAACGGAACATCTGCTTCACCCGCAACCGCTTTCGCCAGCATTGTTTTACCAGTACCCGGCGGTCCCATGAGTAGTACACCTTTCGGGATTCTGCCACCAAGACGTTCAAACTTTTTCGGGGTCTTCAGAAATTGGATAACTTCCTCAAGTGCTTCTTTTGCCTCATCGACACCAGCGACATCCTCAAATGTTATCTTTGTTTGATTCTCAGAATGCAGCCGTGCCCGACTTTTTCCAAAAGAGAGGGCTCGATTTCCGCTCCCCTGCATTTGACGGGACAAGAAAATCATTAAACCCAAGAAGATAAGGAGCGGTACGATCGTCGTCCCGAAGATAAGCAGCCCCTGCGGAAATTTAGATGGCGGCTCAACATTATAACGGATACCATTTTCATCAAGCTTTGCTTGGATGTCATAATCATCAATAGCATCACGGCTTGCTCTAAATTCGCCTTCCCATCTTGGTGGAAGATGAGCATCCCGTTCTTGCGGCAGCACATTACTCAGAATCTCGGCACCGATTTCATCAATAATGTCTTGACGGAACCGACCTTCAATCCATTCCTCATCCAGCGTTAGGTATCCATCAAACACATTCTGTTCGCGTGTTATATATTGATGAAAATCAGAGGTTGCCAGTTGGTAAACCGGGTCTCTGCGGTTGAATAGCTGGTAAATACCGAGCACTACAATGCCAGCAATAACTACCCACCATATCATCATGCTTCTTGTACTTTTATTCACAACCAATTGCCTCTCTATAAAATCTGAGCTCAGACAAAATGCGATTTTAAAACCTGTTTAAAAGTATAACAAATATTTTACCAAATTTCAACTGATTTTTCAAAAAAAGACATATTCGGAAATCTGAGGCGCAATATTGGTAATTTTATAGAGGCATTTAGTTTTCCAAAATTTTCGATTTTCAGTTTCAGATGTTTTGCTGTAAGAGCACCTCCTGATCATGGTTGTCCCGTTAAATTGGACAAAAAGTCTAAAACTAAATAGCCTCGTAATTTTAATTGGATAAAAGAATAAGTTTTAAGGTATACTATAAATTAATGAATAAATTACGGATAGAAGCAACAAAATTTTCAACGTTCGTCGGAATGTTTGTCTGATACAAATCCGGCGACAAGCAAGATAAAACTAAGGTAACGCTATTGAACCCCTCTGACAAAGGTAGATAGGAAAAGGAGGAATTCATGAACCTTAACAAACAGATAATTGTAACAATCAGCCTTTTGCTAATGACAACGTCTTATGCATTAGGGCATATAATCGGTGAAAACCTTCAAAATTTTCAATATAATGCAGAACTCGCGCCAGTTGCCCCGATCGTAGACGGCTATCTTGATGACCCAGCTTGGCAGATAGCGGCCCCCGGAAAAATGGAACAAGATCTAATTACCGGGCAACATTGGCACGAATCTTCTGATTTCACTGGATCCTTCGCAGCGGTTTGGCGAAACGGGTTCCTTTATGTAGCCGTTAAGCTAACGGACGATCAAATCGAAACGCGCCAAACAAAACTCCTTCGGGAAGATCATCTTACGCTTCACTTGGGGCCACACCACTTAGGACGAAAGGACGATCTTTACCGATTTGATATACCGATTCGCGACAGAACCGGTGTACTCAAACACCCATTAACGCGAGTGGAATGGGGAAACGATGGACAAACATGTGAGTTAAGTTTCCGGCTTGATGACATCGCAAGCAAGGGTAATACTATTGATTTCTGTATCACTTATAACGATGTCGATAGCGGAAGCCTACGCCATAAAATCACATGGGCACCGGACGGTTATACTGAAGAAGATGAGTTCCTTCCCGATCTCGTCTTCACTGCGAAAATTGAACCGAATAAACAACAAAAATTGATTCAGTGGGGACGCATCAAAAGCCTCTACTAATCCGTTGCTGTAGGGCGTGGGACAACAACCGCGCCCTATTTTTTTTTCAAACGGTATTGGAGAATTCGTGTATTATATCGGAAAAACTTTAGAACTGATGGGCATAGCGTGTTTAGGCGCAGCACTTCTCTTTGTCTTTACCAATCCGCTCGATTATAGTGAATCCAAATTGATGGGTATTGAGATGGGGTTATTAACCCTCGGCATTTTAATCTTTTTCGTCGGAAGACTCATCGAGAAACGTCAATAGAATTACAGAAAAGAGTCGGTAAATTAGACAACGAATCAACCGTTATGATATACGCATAATCGCAATCCCTTGCTCACCCGCTACAGAATAGAGCAGCCATGTGTCTCCATCCTCACAAAAAACCGCCGGGTCGCGAAGTTCATGCACCCGCTCCCGATCTAACCCACCTGTCGAGGGTCTAATCGGCATATCTACCCCCTCAAAATCGTGTTTCGGCGCGATAACTTCTATCGGTTCAGACGGCTGCCAATCGTTCCAATCCTCTGTTAACTGAACCGTGCTTTTTCGGATACGCTCTGGACTATCACCGTAAAGTGAATAATAGACGGTCAGGGTATCACCTTCAAGGAGGTTCGCTGTGTGCCGTGGGAAACCGGTGTTGTCTTTTTCCGACTTACGGTGAAAAAGCGGCGTGTCTCGCGGAATGAACGATGTTGTCCATTCAGGGGTTTGTCCCCGACTTAACCAACCGTGATACGTTGCATACGGGTAACCCTTCCACCAGAAAACGCGATAATAGGCACCCATGCGTTTATCCCCTGTATCCGAAGCAGTATAGCTCACACCATCCGTAGAAGTCGCCCAACAGGTTGACTGCCCCCGATAACTCCCATGAAAATACATAAAGAAACGGTGGTTCTCTTCATCTATATGTACATCCGGTGAAGCGATGTGATCTCCCTCTCGGAATACAGTGTTATCAC
The DNA here is from genome assembly GCA_026706025.1 of Candidatus Poribacteria bacterium. Taxonomy (NCBI): domain Bacteria; phylum Candidatus Poribacteria; species Candidatus Poribacteria bacterium. Next base: position 54,711 of record JAPOZO010000003.1, on the reverse strand, counting down.
GATGTAGCACGCCGGGACGATAAACAGTATAGGGGCCTTCAATAGCATCAGCATAAGCCAAGCGGATATAGGCACCGCGGTGGTGTGCGAAGTAGAGATAATATTTGCCCAACGGGTTCTCCACCCATTCAGGCACACGAACGAGTGAAGGTCCATTGATATTAGAAAAACCGTGTTCCCTGTCAATCTCAGGCATCTCAGGATGAATTAGCAGTGTTCGTTCCATATTTTCCTCCGTGTGATTTCTTAATCGTGTGCCTGAAACCGATAAATCTCTTGACTCTCTTCAGACATATTGTTCCATATCTCTTCAGGGACGCGTGCGCCGAAGATTCCGGGGGCATTAGGCGCGTGATGTAACCGTCTAAAATAGACCAAGGCGAGCATGTGCCTAACAGTAGATTCTGTCCGATTGGGCATCGCCCGGTGCCAGCACCGCATATCTCGGACAACAACCGAACCCGCAGGCATCTCTAACTGAAATGACGGATAATTTGCGGCGCGTTCTTCTTCACAGACGTTGTAAGGCGTATTGCGGACTGCCTCGTCATCAACGATGAGATGCGAACCAGGCCATACTTCGGTGGCACCGTTCTCTACCGTGAAATCGACGAGCGGGATATTGACGACAATTGTTGTGACAGGTAGTGCAAACGGTAGTTCCGGGAAGAGTTGCCCCGAATCTCGGTGAATCCACTGGATATCGTTACCCGGACGCGTTGAATTGCAGCCATAGGGCAGGTATGCGAAAATTTGTTCACCCATCGCTGCTTTCAGAATCGGCATCGCGAACGGGTTATCAATGATACGTGGATCCATGAACGGCATTTTTAGCATCGGATTTTCGCCATTCTGTCTCTCCTCTTCGTTACTGAGTACGGTTTCCATAGCGACATCAAGATCAGCTATCCAGTCGCGCCGGAGAACGCTTTCGATGACGACCAAGCCTGCCTCGCGTAAAAGACGCTCACCCGCATCAACGCTTTCCGGGGTAGGTTTGCCTTCAGCACGTTCCTGTTCGGAGATTTCGAGTATAGGAATATTTACTGTTTTTCCCATCATTTTCACCTTCTAAACCTGCCTTTCTGATTCGTTTTGAGGAAGTTTTAGTTCAGATCGGATGGCTTGACGGACCGCGCTGCAAACTTTCATTGCGTGTTGTGCCTCAGAGGCAGTGGCAAACTTACCCGGATAGCGGAGATCCACTGCATGATCGGAAATCTTTACGAAGTCAGTTTGCCAAGTCTGCCAAGCGGGGACAGTAGGTACTATTAAATCCAGTAATGTTTCCAAATCGTGTGTTCTTGAGAAAGGGGTATTCGCCTCTTGAAGCCACGCTTTGAGGTATTTTTCAATACACTGCTGGGCATGGAAACAGAGCATATCGAAATTCGGTGATGCTACTTGTTGATGCAATGCTATTGCCGCATAATCGCCTTCAGCCTTCTGTACCCATTCCAGCGTTAACGGATTCATCATCCCTCTTTCCTTTTCCCAGATTTTCTTGAAGAGCCCTCTGGATTCATAAAGCACCTCTCCTTTTTCCGTGATTTCTCGGAGAAACCAATCGTTGTATGAAATACGATAGGCGATTTCCTCTGGCGATCGCACGAGCACATCCATTGGGAAACGACGCGGAATGCGCTGCCGAATCTCCACGCTGTGGCGGCGCGTCTCTGATTCAGGAATATCCATGACGACGAGCAAATCAACATCCGAATCTTCGGTTGGCGTGCCATACGCATAAGACCCAAAGAGAATAACCTGCAATGGCGCGAATTCACGCACGATGTCGTCACAAGTCGCTTGGATGTCTTCCCGAGTAACCATCTGCCTTCCTCCTATTTTTCTAAAGTATAGCATACGCCGTAAAGGAAGTCAATGTTTATTGCTAAGGCAAGTATAATCGGATGGTAGAAAAAATTGTTGTTTTCTCCTGCCAATTTGTATAGAATAATATAAACCTTTAAGCTGCCTCCTATTGGCATCAGTTTCAGAACAGTATTCACAGGCAAAGGAGTAAGTAATGACACCTGAAGTCGCTTTAGAAAAACGAGAACAGATGATTGAAGAGGGTTTCTGCGTTGTTGACGATGTTCTAACTGAGGAATTTTTACAAGAACTTCACGACGAGTCAGAACGCCTAATCGCCGGACATGTGGAACCCGACGATGTCGTCTATCAAGGACAGCATGTCAACGTCCGCGGCGAGGATAACACGCATATTCAGAAACTATTGGAGTGGCAGCCATCACGCGACGCACTCGAACAAATCGGTTTCGGAGATTTCACGACCTCTGGCGGGATCATTATTCTGACGAAGGAATCCGGGGGACCCCCACTCTATTGGCATCAAGATTGGATGCGCTGGAACGATCCGCTCAGCTGTGCACCGTGGCCCCAAACGATTTTTCTTAATTATTATCTCACCGACACAAACCGGGAAAATGGCTGTCTAAAGGTTATTCCAGGCACGCATCGCAAACGGATTGATTTGCACGACATATTAGTGCCAGCACATGAACAAGGCGCACGGTTCATTGATGATGACCATCCAATCATGTTCAGTGATCACCCGGATCAGGTAGATGTCTGTGCCAAGGCAGGTTCGCTGGTAATAGCAGACGCGCGTATCTTGCACTCCGCCCACAAAAACCTTACCGATGTTCGACGCACCCTAATTCTCGCATGGCACAGTCGTCCGAATACAGTACCTGACTATTGGGATCGTGAAATCCCCGAGATTATTGCCAATCGAGACGAGGACGCGAACTATCCGATGTCTCGTATTCCCACCCATTTTTTACAGTGATAGCATATAGAGGCAAATATGATTCCGATTGATCTTAGCAACAAAGTGGCAGTAATTACAGGGGGGTCAGGCGCGTTAGGGCGTGTTATGGTACGGACGCTGGCGGAAGCGGGTGCGGATATCGCAATCTGCTACCACCGGGATCAGGAAACGGCGCGTCTCCTACGAGACGAAATCACTGCCAAGCATGTACGGGCAGCCGTTGTGCAGGCAGATGTCACGAATCAGGATTCAATAAACGCTATGCGTGATGCTGTCGTGAACACACTCGGTGCAGCGGATATTATCGTCAACAATGCTGTCATTCAGTACAACTGGACATCCGTCTTAGAGCAGTCACCCGAAGACTATGAGAGCCAGTTCCAATCTTGTGTCCTGCATAATGTATACATGGCACAAGCGTTCGTTCCTGCGATGATTAAATCAGAATGGGGACGCGTCATCAGTATTAATACGGAATGTTCGATGCAAAACTTTGCAGGACAGAGTGCCTACACATCAGGAAAGCGCGGTATGGACGGCGTGCTACGGGTGCTCGCGAAAGAGGTAGGTGCACACGGCATTACTGTCAACCAAGTGGCTCCAGGATGGACGATCAGTGAAAAAAGCACGGCGAGTGAATCGGATGAACACTATTGGAGCAAAGTACCGATGCAGCGTCGGGGGACTGCCCAAGAAATCGCCAATGCAGTGCTTTTTCTCGCATCAGATCTGGCGAGTTATATCACGGGTGCTTATATTCCGGTGTGTGGTGGAAATGTAATGCCCACAATTTAATAAATTTGTTTCCAGCATACTATTTATTCGGGGGATTGAACAAAACACTGTCCACAAGCAGATTGGCGATGAGAGGCCTCTCCAAACTATACATTGAAAATGTGAAAGGAGAACCGTGGAATTAAAAGTTTGCGCGCTCGGAATCTTGTTCAGGAACGGAAAAATTCTGTTGGGCAAAAGGACTAAACACCGGACTTCTTATCCAAGCGTCTGGGATATGATTGGTGGACACCGCGAAAATGGTGAAACACTAACACAGACCCTCATCAGGGAGTTGCAAGAGGAAATCGGTGTTACACCAATTCAGTTTGAACACATCTCAACCCTGTTTGATTCCAACAACGATCACACCTACTATGTATTTGTCGTAACCGATTGGAAAGGTAAACCAGAGCATCTACAACCAGAGGAACACTCAATAATTGGATGGTTTGGGATCAATGAAGCGTTAGAATTGGAGCTCGCCTTACCTGTATATCGCGAATTGTTCACCAGTCTTGAAGACAACTGATTATTGCCCACACCGATGTCAACGCTGAACCAGAAAGAGATTTTCCTATGGTGTGTGAAAGCCATCGTTGCGCTGGAAACATAATATCTATTGTTTAAAATCAATTGAGGGAACTATGGAACGACATAAACTTCACTATGAAATGATGAACAGATTCGATCCATCCGGAGAGACGGGAGAGCACTGGGAAGTGGATGTGCATGCCACTTCCGAAGAACTACAAACGTTTGCCGAGACCGGTTATCTTATTCGTGAAGGACTTTTTCAAGGTGAAGCACTCGAAAAGCTGAGAGATGCTTTGGATCGTTTGGAAGAACGGGAATGGGAAAAACGCGACAGTGCTATTGCTGGTAAGAAAGGTTGGGGCTTCATCCCGCGCCACCTTATGGATAAAGATGAAGTTTTTCTTCAGCTCTTGAAATTTCAACCGACCCTGTCAATCGCACGAGCGATGATGGGACCGCTCGTCCGGCTGCGTGGTTTGAGCGCACGCATCACTTATCCGGGTGATGGTCGGGAACACCAAACGCCGTGGCACCAACACATGCGAGTGATTCCGAACCCAATCCCGCCATGGTTTTCACGTCCACACTGCATCGATTGTCTCATCTATCTCGATGATTTGAATGAAGATACAGGGGCAGTCGCTATTGTCCCGGGGTCTCACAACTGGTTAGACAAAGCATCACCGACTGTCCACGAACCTGTAGAAGGTGAGGTACATCTACAGGTGAAAGCTGGAGGGGGTGTCCTCATCCACGGTAATCTCTGGCACCGAGGCTTACCGACGCTAAACGCCAAACGGCGAATGTTAATCCTAAGTTATACACCGACATGGTTACGGAAATCGCCACACGGCGGGGCACAACCCGAAGACGGGTTAACACACGATTTTATTAAAGAGGCAGACATGGAAGAACGGATGCTACTCGGTATCGGTGGATACTCCTAAACAAAAAGGTGAGGATACCTAAAAACACAGTGGTAAGTAGCCACACAATCCGATGAGAAAAACATGGAACCTGTCATTAGAAAAGCGATACCAGATGACGCGAAAGCCGTTGCGGCGGTGATTAACTCGGTTATTTTGGAAGGAAAATACACCGCGTTAACCAACCCGTTCACAGTAGAAGAGGAACGCGCCTTTATTGAAGGGCTGTGTGATCGAAGCGCGCTGTTTGTTGCAGAGGTAGACAACGAGATCGTTGGCATTCAGATCATTGAACCAGATGCCTTAGCGCAATATACCGATTCAATGCAACATGTAGCAACAGTCGGGACGTGGGTACAATCTAACTACCGAGGACGCAAGATTGGACAATTGCTTGCAGAGGCATCATTCAAGTTTGCCCACGCCGAAAACTTTAAAAAAATCGCTATTCAGGTAATCGCGGACAACACGCGTGCCCTCCGGTTTTATGGCAATCTCGGTTTTGAAAAAATCGGCATTGCCAAGAAACATGTGAAACTTGAAGGCAAATTCTGCGATGTGTACTATCTGGAAAAATTCCTGACAAGAGACGAAAAATAATTGTTGCTTTTTTATGACAATTCTTATATATATATTGTAATTAGGAATTGCGCACTGCATTCCAACACCAACTCTTTAGTTAAATCCATGAGATACTCCATTTTAGCGTTTGGATCTGTGGTAGGATAGAACGCTACAAGAGAGTTCCCATGGATTTACAAGCAAACTTCCAAGTGCTCATATCTTATTAAAAGGCAACTTGGATTATTGGAACTGTAACTCGGTGAATTCCGAAGGAGGTGTTCCTATATTGCTTTCGTTTATTTAGTCAAATCTATTAAGTGGCAATTTGGGTCATATACTGCAATCAGGTTTTGCCCACTATATTTCAACCTCAACCTCTTATGTTTTGAGATATTAACCGCTCTGAAAACACGTGTTGACGCGCGTGTTCCATATAAAGGAGGCTCTCGATGAAAGCTGATTTTATTTTCAAGTTTTTGGTGTTAAGTCTGATGCTGACAGGAGCAGTAGTAGCGGGCCATGCACAGGGCATCAGCGATGATGAACTTATCATCTACTATAGCTTCAACAAAGATACACTAAAAGGTGATGATGTCTTAGACGTGTCTGGGAATGGAAATGATGGCTTTCTACACGGTAATGACTTAAAAATTGTAAAGGGCAAAGTCGGAGAATGCATGGAATTCCCTGGTAGTGCAGCGCAATATATTTCGGTGCGGGAACACATGTATAAAGATCCGATTGACGAAATTACGCTTGCCGCTTGGGCAAAAACGGACGTAAGAGGCATGATCGCCTCTTGGGACAGAAGCGAATTTTTCCGTTTTGCCGTAGGCGATGATGTCGGTGCAAATGCTGGTACAACCTTTGTTGCCTTTGACACCTGTTGTGGAATACATGATTGGTTTGGGAAAACGGATGTCGCAGATGACAAATGGCATCATCTCGTCGCAACTTTTGATGGCAAAGAGAAACGCATCTATGTTGATGGCGATTTAGATGAGAAAATAGCCGCGCCATCAAAAGTGATCGGGGCAGGACAGGCACGGTACGGATTTATCGGAATTGGATCAGAAGCCGCTGCGTTTGATGCAGCAGTCGGACCAACGTGGGCGTTCAATGGACTTATCGACGAGTTCTTGCTGTTCCATCGGGCACTCTCCGAAGAGGAAGTAGAACGTCTTGCCAAGGGACAAAGTAATCCATTTGCTGTTGAACCGGCTGACAAACTTACCACGACTTGGGCAGACATCAAAGAGACGAAGTGATCCAAATCTGGACGGGTGGTGCACTCGCACCACCCGTACTGTTTCTTTCAACCCCTACCCTTCCGTCGGCGTAATAACCTCTTGAATACCGGGCCACTCTTTCCATATATCTGTGTAGGCATCGTAACCGTTTTCGGCACAATCGACATGACGCAGCCGGAAAATCACAGCGTAACGGACATCAGCAGCGGCGTTCGGTGCCGCAGAATGAACGATCTGATGATGCGTCAAGACAACATCCCCTGCCTGACCCACTATCTGTTTAGGTCCCTCAGGGAGTTCAGGTCGCGGCATCCCGTTTGCCAATATCTCATGTCCTTCCTTTTTAAAATAATCGGCGAAGAAACTGTGTGATTTCGGCCAGACGGTGAAATTGCCGCTATATGGTTCCGGTACATCCGCAAGGTAGACAACCGCAAGGGCAGTAAAACCACGCCGATAAACGCCTTTTTCCATACCATTTGTGCCACTTCCCAACCCATCAAGATGTCCACGCGGTTCGTTCGGATCTGTCCCCAACGGACCCGGGAACCGGAGCGCAATCTGGGCAGAACCAGGTATCTGGACATTCCCTTCACCCATCAACGACTCCGCAATTTGACGGATAGGGGTCTTGCCGAAAAGATCTACGAGTTCCGGAGCATTGCGAATCTCGTTGCAATAGGACTGTGCCCGAAAGCGTTCTAAGTCTCCTTCGTGCATGCCAACCGCGCCGATGGAGTGATTTATCGCCTTTCGCGCGGCATCCACCATCAGTCTTGGCACAACACCAGGAACAGAGATATAGCCATTTTCATAAAAATCTAACTTCTGTTTACGAGTGAGCATATTTTGTTGTCTCCCTACTTTTTACTGACGGAGTTTCTATCATCGAAATGTCCTGCGAACCTATAAACGCGCGAACATATACGGAAACTGGCCCAGAAAGGATTCTTGATTTAGACTCTCATTAACGCAAAAAGTTTAACAGGATTTATGGGTTATGGAGACCCATTACAACTTTGAAAAGAAGAATCTTGACTAATGGGTGAGCGTATAAACAACAGCATTGATACCCATCTTCAGTGCCATATCCGAATACTCACGCGGGTAGTAGTCCTCAGCGGCGTGTTCCCATGCATCGCCAAGATCGGAATTAAAATTGATCATCATCATCAATCTGCCATAATCATCGTAAACACCACGGCAGTACGCAGGATATCCGTCGTGTCGTTCGTAGGTGCGATCATTAAAGAGCGAACGGAGCCCAGGGATTTGGATCAACTTGTCAATTTTAAAAAAGCAGCGGAAAATTGGATGTGAAATCGGGATGTCCACCGGTTCACGATCAGGGAAAATTTTCTTGAACTCAGTATAAAACCACTTCCATTCACGTTCTCCGTGAAAATCGTCAATAAAGATAAACCCACCACGTAAGAGATATTCCCGTAGATTTTCTGCCTCGCTCGTGCTTAACCTGAGGCTACCGACTTCGAGCATATACGCGAAAGGGTATTCAAATAACTCTAACGCACCGACCTCAATAATCTTTTCACGGGGCGCGACCGAAATGTTCGTCTGCTTACTGAGCTGCCAGATAAAATTCCGATCCGAGGCTGGCCAATCCACACTCCAACTACGCAGTCGCGTGAGTTGCCCGCTATATTTCAAGCGAACAAAGGTAAATAGGTCGCTGTCGCCTTCTCCGTCCAGAAGCACTGCCGGGACAGACATTATGACAATAATCGTTAGTAATAGAATAATTCGCATGATTGCTCGCTCCAAACAGAGACAATCTTAATACGAAAGTGAATGTATCCGCATCCTCCAGTGAATTCATAGAAGCAGTCGGCACGGATATCATAACAGAGATAAAGACGTTCACTCGACTTAAAAACTGCGATACCAAGCAGTCGTAATTTGAACACCAAGACCAGATTCAAGGGCTTTGGCAATGTTAACCCTAAAGAAAGAATCGTCGCGTCCAGAGTGTAAACTCGGAACGTTAACTACAACAGCAGAGTCGTCTTGACCAAATTGTAAACCGATGCCAACACTTGCTTTTGGATCAAAGGTATAATCAGTATCAGATACGTTCCAGACTTGTCCCTCATCAAAGAAAGCCACGAGAAACGCATTTTTGAAAATATTCCAACGCAATAGATTCGACAGTTTGTAGTGATATTCAATATTGAGAAGAAATCCGCTGTCCCCTGCGAACGCATAAGGAGAAGATGCATGTCCACTCTCATAGGTTATTATACCATCAGCTCCGTCTTCTTGTCTATACCAAGGATATCCTCTAAGTCCACCCATCCCACCAACCACGAATTGGCGTTGAATGGGCAATGGCGAGTTAGAATAACCAAGCAAAAGCCGGGTCCGAATTCGGTTATTCTCAAGTGGGAAAGCATATCGAAGGTGTAATTGTAATCGTGTGAAATCAAAATCAGACCCCACAGCTGCACTACTATGTTCAGCAAGAAAAGTATTATGCCAGCCGAGGGATTTTGTTCTATTCAGAAAATCGTATTGAAAGATAAGACCCCGCAGCTGACCGGCAGTTATCGGTGGATTCTCTCTGACACTTAGTTTCGATGTCCAATTGGTAATAAACCAATCAGTGCTTTTCTGAAGACTTGCGTGTGACTCAGCAAGCATTGACAACCTGAACGAATGCGTCGGCATAATCGGTGCCCAATACAATCCGATCTCAGCACCTTGTCGCAAATAGTAATTTTGAAGGTCCGGCACACCAATAATACGCTGGAAAATGCTTATTCCGCTGTTGTAGCCCGGAAAAAGTTCAGGGGCAACTGCATCTGTCAACCGGTGGAGTTGCCCGATAAGCTTCAAGTTCCAAGCATACGGTTTTCCCCAATTCGCAATTCCCCCCAGATGGTAATGGATATGTGGGTTGCCGAATGCATAACTGACTTTTCCAAACAGCCTTGAGATTTGATTGCGCTGTGAATTCCTGATGCTCCACATCCAGAGAGGACCGACCTCTTTGCGTTTTCCGGCTTCAAAACTTGTGCCGATTTCCCATCCTGTCACGCGGTTAAAACCGAGGCGTATCGGCGGACTGAGACCGAGATAGGCATCTGTAGAAAGTGGTTTTTCTTCTACAGAGATCGTGGCGATATACTTTGCATCCGCTTCATCAACCTGTAGCCGGACCTCCTCAAAATAGGGCATCACTTTAAAGAGCGTCCTGAGTGCCTTATCAATATCAGGTGAAGCGTTATCAAGCGTCTGCCGAATACGCGATTCTGGTACCTTCTGATTGCCGCGGATACGGACCTCGTGAATCGGGACATCCTTTGCCCAAAATCGTGTTGCTGCAAGCGGCGTATCAAACTGATCTTCTTGTGAAAGGAACCACGTATCCTCCACTGTTACCTGTTCTCGCTTACCTGAGATCTCCATAGATTTCAGCACCGATATTTTCTTCATAGATATCACGCTAATGATAGCGATGCGTTTCGTCCCTTCTTCTGTAGTCCGCAGAGATACCTTTCTGGAATCATCAAGCGCGCCTGATAGAATTGGTATAACCTCTCTGAGTTCACCAGAGCCGTTTCTTAGAATCTTCAGGAGCTTCTCCCTTTCGGCTACGATTGTTTCTTCAATCAACTTTGGATCGGTGCCTTCAGGGGATGTGAGCTTGCTCTGAATCTGTATCTCATGAATCCTATCGCCATCAGCATACCAATCCCAAAGCGGCGGTGGCTCAGGGGTCTCATCTGTGGTGGGTTCCGCTGTCTCACGTTTCTCTGTAATCGGGGGCTCTGGATCTGGTTTAAGGGGTTCAGGCGGTGGCGGTGGCGGTGGCGGCGCGAGTTCTAAATCACGAGGCTTTAGCGACATCAATCTCGGAATTTCGATACCGAGTTGATTCAGGTTCATCAATAACTCACCCAGCTGCCGCCTCGGAATCTCGCAGACAATGTTTATCAGGTAAATTCCGTCCTTGTCTTTGACGATGACGAAGATGCCTTTAACGGTTTCATTCTGAAGCAGAACGTAAAGGTGAAGACTAATTTTCTCAGCATCAGTTTGTGGATACTGTCCTAACGCACTCCAATCACGTGTTTTCAGTGCTTCGCTGTAATACTTAATCATCTTCTTAAAATTGCCAGCTCGGTTTCGGTAGTTCCTGAGATATAAGTTATCCACGCTTTTAAACAGTGGCGCAACGTCGGAGGTCGGGTCTTCCATAACGAGCGCGATAACATCGCGCCGTAAATCAAATTGGAACTGAGACGATGACACATCCGGGCAATCAAAAGGGACAAGCCCGTTGTCGGATTGTGAATTGACTGAATAACATATCAGAAATAAGAACAGCACTAACGTACCCGCAATGGGATATTTCATCTACATCTCCGTTACTATTCTTGAACCCTTTTCAGGCGTTGCTGTAGTTTTTTCAAAGCATCTGGAATTTGTGGTTCGCCGGGGTGATAGATCACATCGGGTGGCACAATTTGTCTGAAGCCATTTGGGGGTTGATAAAACCATTGTAGGGCGATAGCATCTCGAGGACCTTGGAAATAGTGTATCTCAACAAGGTGTATGCCCGTTCCAAGCCTTATACGTCCCTGCCTACTTATTACTGAATGGATTCCATCATTATCCACAACGAGAGACCCATTAATATATAATTGTGAGCCGTCATCTGAGCTGAGTTCAAAGATATACGTACCCGGTATATTAATCTCCAATTCGGTACGGAAGCGAATCGCAAAATTCTCAATGACAGACTGCTTCTCAGGTGTCGGAAAGCCCGCGGTATAGATTCGTTTAGGGACATTTAAGTTTGCTGTGACAAAAGTATAGACAGGTACCAAGCTGTCAAAATCAGGCATTTGGGAGATAACCTCCCCGGGTACATAAACTTGTCCGACTAATCCGTGCCCGGGTTTCACTTCCGTACCAAAAATACCGAGTCCTGTATCTATACGAACCGGGATATCCAGTCCGGCTTCCGATACACCCATCCCACTGGCTAACCCCATGCCAAAGCCACTCCCTTGACGATCAGGTCCACCGAAACCGACACCAACGCCACCCGCGCCTCTTCCATTCTGCCCTTCAATGGCAACGGGACCTCCCAGAGTTTTCCCTTCGCCAAAACTGGTATTGGAAACGACACTGGGACGATCCGCTTTTGGTATATCGGCGTGTGTAACGACATCAGGCGCAACATCGGTATGAACGGGTGCTTTAGGCGCACTGACCCGCGGCGCATAAGTCGGTGAAGCCGGTGAAGCCGATGATGTTTCAGCACTTGCCGCTCGTGCCATTAGCCGCAGACGCGGCGGCAAAACCTGCCGTTTCACCCGTTTTTCCGAGTCCACTTCCAGGATCTCCGCAGATATGCTCTCTTTCTCTGCATCGAAATGATTCACAAGAAACGGGGAGAGCATTAACGCCAACGCAATATGTAGACCAAATGATAGCAACAAGGCACGGTTTGTGCGTCTTCGCATCGCATTATACCCCCTGCATTTGAAACTGTGCGGTCAGAAAGGACACCTAAACAGAATTAATTTCGCTTAGAAACTATAAAACCACGCTGTGTTGAACTGAATTCCTTGATCGGCTTCAAAGGCTTGTGAAACGTTAAACCGCAAGATAAGATCTGTTTCACCGAACTGCAAGCCGATACCAGCATTGCTCTTGGGTTCAAAAATGTATTTCTCCTCTGACGCGTTCCATGCCTGCCCGGCATCAAAAAACAGCGCTAAAAAAAGAGGGAAATCGGAAAAATCGAATACGCTATTCCAAGTCATTAACGCAGGCAAATGGAAAAGAAACTCGATATTGAAGAGGAATCCCCGGTCACCCGCAAAAGCGTAAAGCGGATAGCCGTTCAGTAACCCGGGTCCACCGATAACAAATTGGCGTTGAATCGGCAGCGGTGCGGTTGAAAAGCTGCCGACTGTCCGTGTGCGTACCTGATGGCTACCCAACGGATGCGCATAGCGTAGGTGGAGTTGATACCGTGTAAAATCAAAATCGGATCCGATCGCCGTATTGCTATGCTCAGCGAAAAAGGTATTGTGCCAACCGAGAAAATCGTGCCGAGTACTGTAATCGTATCTGAACATGACACTCCGCATTCTACCCGGCGTTACTACTGGATTTTCACGCACTTCTGATTTTGACCGCCAGTTGAAGAAGTGCCAATCCGTGCTTTTTTGTAGACTGTCGTGTGACTCCGCAAGTAGACTCAGTTTGAACGAATGCCTTTGCCGAATAGGTCTCCATTGTAAGGCGATCTCAAGTCCTTCCCTCAAATAGTAATTCTGATGATCCGGCACCCCCAAAACTCGGAGAATGCTCATACCTGTATCATCATAAAACGGAAAAAGATCCGGGGCAATGACGCTTGTCGTGCGATGGAACTGCGTTGTTAATCCAAGATGCCACGAATCAGGTTCATCCCAAGCAGCCTTGCCACCAATCCGGTAATAGAACTGTTTATTACCAAATCCATAACCGACCCGTCCGAAAAATTTTGAGAGATCATCGCCACGGAAGACACTCGGAACGCTGATGTTGTAAGATGTGTTTGGACGCTCCCCTTTCCGATAACCAGAATTGACACGTGCCCCTAACTCCCATCCAGTGACGCGATTGAACCCAGCCCACGGGGCACTATCAAAATAAAAACGTAAGGGAAGCGGTGTTTCGACTATGGTAATTATCGCTGTACGTTGAGCACCTTCCCCTTCAATTCGGAGACGTGCATCTTCTAAACCCGATATCTCGCTCGGCAGTGTTCTGATCGCCTTTTCGATGTCTTCCGGCCCCTTTTCAAGTGCCTTTTTAACATCCTTCAGATGTGTGTCTCGATGTCCTTGAATCCGTATCTCACGAATTGGCTCCCCTTCTCCGGTCCGAAACTGTTTCGCTAACATAAAAGGTTCATTTTTATGGTCTGGTATATTCCCAACGCTAATCGTCGCAAGACGTTCCGATGTGTGAACAATAAGTTTCTTCTTATATTCAGATGTATTTACGGATGGAAGACGCGCCATTACAGCCTCAATGTCAGCGGGTCCTTTTTGAAGTGCCTCACTAATTTCGGCTATACGCGCTTTACTGTCAGACCGAATATGGATCTGTTCAATCGGATGCCCATAGTAATGCCACTGTCCATGAAGGGTTTCATTGTGGCTTCTTGAGAACGAGAAGCCAAACTTTGACGCCTCTCTTTTCGTTGAAAACTTCACGCTAAAAAAATCTGGCTGCTTGCCAGTGGTACGCAACAAGGTTGGTGGTGCCATCGGTTCTGGTGGTTTTTCAAATTTCTGAAATATTTGCGCATCAAGCGATTCTAATGCAGAGACCTCTATCCCAATTTGACCCAGATTCGCTAAAAGCTGCCTTGTCTGTTGCGGCGGAATATTGCCTACGATGTTTAGCAGATGCACATCGCTGTCGCTTTTTACAACTGCGAAGATACCCAAAATCGCTTTATCTGACTGCGAACTCTGCACACTGGATGCCTCCAGCGTATAGAGGAATACGTCGTTATCTTCTTGTAGACTTTGCCAGTTTGCGGTTTTCAAGGTCTCACCATAGTACTGCGCGAATTGATCAAATATACCGACTTCAGCGTCATAGGTGCGGAAATAAATATCCGACACTGTGTTAAAAGGTGCTGTCGTGCCAGCAAGTGCGATAAGTTCGCGAGTAAAATGGAATTGAAATTGGGCGTGTGGTGCATCAGGGCAATCAAAAGCGATTCTGCCGTCAGTCGTTTCGGCGTGTGTGAGTCCAGATGCGATTAGCAATAGGAATAAGATAAAAATACGCGTTTTCATACTTTTCTAAACACAATACGAGAAAGTTGTGACATTTTAGCAAGTTAAGATCTTATTGTCAAACGCCATCTCTGATTTTCAGAGGCTTGACTGGCGGACCTCAGACGGAGAAATTTATCAATTATAACGGATTTAAGTGAATTGCGTTGACATTAAAAGCGCAATACGAGCGGGAAGATTGACGATGTAGGGTGGTTTGGGCATTGGCGAGGTGTCAAACCTCGCCAATGGTAGGGTCCCTTCAGCGGCGGCACTCCTTGTGGGTGCCCACAAACTTAAACGGCCTCCGCATAGTTCCGAAGATTCGACTTTGCCGCATCTCGGATCCCATACGCTTCAGCCAAGTCGGGATCAAGATGAACCGCCGTATCACTGTCTTCAATCGCGCCTATATTGTCACATATCTCCAACTTGGCAGCGGCTCGTTTACTATAGATGTAGGCTGCAAAATCAGTATTCTCTAAAGCAAGATGGATCGTATCATCATAATCGTTGATCGCACCGATATTGTCCCCTAATTTAGACTTCGCTATAGCACGATGGACATAGGCACTGGCAAGCACAGCATTTTTCGGTTGCAGACGGATAACCACGTCGTAATCCCTGATCGCGCCTATAGTGTCACCCATATTGAACCTTGCAAGTCCACGATTGAGATATGCAACAGTAAGAATGACAGCATTTTTCGGTTGCAGACGGATCGCCTCATTATAATCTTCAATAGCACTGATATTGTCACCCACATCCAACTTCGCGTTGGCTCTTTTAACATAAGCAAGGATAAGGGTGATTCTGCTCGGCTTTAGCCGAATTGCCGTGTCATAGTCTTTAATCTTCATTTTATGTCTCCTAACGTCTCCTAACTCATACTTTGAGAACCCTGCTCGGTATTAGCAGCTGCAAGATTCTGTGTCGTTTAGCTGCATTAAGTTTACCTTAAACGACAACCTTTCTCGTTGTTCATAATGCGCTTTCTACTATTAATGACGCGTCTCACAGACAAAAAGGGTGCAGAATTTTCAGAAATATGAATCAGATTAAGAATTTTGTATCGGGAAACAGACTGCCAGTCCGCCTGATAAGGGGATTTAGGGGGTTTTAAGGCAAAACCATTATACGTAGGACTTACGCATTTTTAATTTTTATCATAGGTGATTTGAGTTGTTGACGCAGATACTCAGAGAGCATGCCATGTTTGACTTGATAAAGGGTTTGACCGGTTTCATAAGCTTTCCGCATCAGGTAAACCCATACAAGGAACGCAGCACCGATGTGATTCCGCACGATACGCGCGAGGCGACATTGGCATTTTTCCAAACCTGTTAGCTGTTTAGCCTCACGGTGAAAGTGTTCAACCTGCCAGCGACTGCTACACCCTCGTCGTGTCGCAGAAACATCGGATTGACGTAGAGACACGTGACGACACCTATGCCATTGACGACTTTCTGGGCATTGCCAGAATATTGATGTTTCGCTGGAGCGATCTTCTTGGTCAATAGACTCATACTTAGCAACAACGCCATTCCTAATATCACATAAGTTCGCGTGCGTTTCATACGCATAAATTCCTCCTATAATGCCAGGGGCATTTAGTTTTAACCCAAGTTGTTACCTGACGCGTTATAGACGTTTGAATAAGTTTTCAACCCCTTTCCTCACCCCGTATGAAGATTAGGAATTTAATCGGGTAATTTCAGCACTCCAAGGCTCAGTAGGTGCGGTTTCCTAACCGCACCATAGGTGTCAATTTAGTCCCGTAGGTTGGGTTGAACGGTGTTGAGAAGTGGACTGTTAACAGGTCAAACACCCCTGAAAGTCAATATCCGGCCATATCTATTCGTGGATGGAGTGAAACCCAACTTTACGCTGTCAGCACCGCGGAACCTTGAAATCCAAAGCGTTGGGTTTCACTCGGTCTCTGATGGGTGTGGTGTCTCTGGCGCGAGTTGTGTTTTTCTCTGATTCTCGGGTTTTGGTGGCATCCGTTCAACCCAACCTACGGGACTCAAGAGGTTTTTGAAGTCATCAAGGTTTTCGCGAAGTATCCGATGCGGTTAGGGGATTTAGTCTGGGAATAGACTAAATCCATTCCTTGTATTACATTCCGCATCTACCGGCCTGGGGGTCGCGACGGTTATTTTTTTTAAAATTGACACCTATGGTTCGTTTTCCTAACCGAACCGGGTCTGGTTAGAAGATTACCCAATTTATTTCTTAAACCTCATTAGGGGTGAAGAAAGGCTCCGAAAAACCGTGTTAGAATGCCAAAAATCCGTTGGTAGCAACTTGGGTTATGTTAACGGGAGTTTGATAAATAACTGAAAGTTTTTGTATCAAGAGAACCCCTTTGGTATAATGAGTAGGACTTACGCATTTCCTCTTAAAGTCCCCCTGATAAGGGGGATTTAGGGGGTTTAAAGGACAGAAATTACCTTTTTTTCCGTCCAAACGTCCGATATTTACGCAATGTGTGTAAGTCCTGATGAGGTTATCCATACTCTCTAACCAAAAGGAGTTCTCTGATGAGTATCCTAACCCTTTTCTGTAAAATTGACGACTTTTTTTAGCATACGAAGCATATCTCACACAACAGTCGCTTGCCGACGGTAAACCGGTGGAGACTCGCGGCCGGCATCAACTTTTACATAACAGGCTTGCTAAGGCAAGAACACCGTGTCCTATTCTCTATATTAACCCAACTGCTACCTAATGATTTTAGACCCACGGATACCATTTTTAAGCAAGCAGCCTTCATTTTTGCGAAAGATTCGGAGCGTTCCGTGTTATTTTCGGCGCGAAGAGGCACAACCTAACAGGTTATGCTACAAGGTGGCAACTCGAGTTATATTAGAACTATTGTTGCTTGATATGTCCCCATACCGTCGCGAGTTTTCGGTTAGGTTCAACAGCAAGGACTATTGGGTTTTCGCCTTCATAGACGATCAGATCGTCAATGTACCCCGGGACAGTTGATCTTTCCATAGAAAAAACAATTGACGTGGCGGCGGGTCCAGCTGCTTTCATCCGAAACGGGATTCGTTCTTTCGGTCTGGCACGCAAAACCTCGCGTTTGCTGCCTCCAGAGTAGAAATCAAACACGTTTTTGTCAAAATTGGCAACAATCCGGATATATCTCCATTCATTGATGGCAAATTTACCAATCTCCTGCCACCTGTCGTGAGCATAAAATTGCACAAATCCCGTATCCCAACCGACATCGGGGCCTCTATTGTCAAAAGATTCATCATTTGAAGTAAGCTTCAAACTGAAAGAACGACCACCTTTCTCAATATAGACCCAGCATTCAACTGATGTGATCGGTTCATCTGTTCTTATCGGTATGCCATAGGTATGGACTAATGCCTTCCCGGAAATAGCAAACGATTTTTTGCCGGTTTTGACAGGTTTGTTCGTTATTTTAAAACCGAGCCCTTTCAACAAGGGATGTTTATCTAGTTTGTCTAGGGGATGGTTCTCAAATCCATCTTGTATGAGTATCTTCTGAGCCACTGCATCCGCTGCGAGAGCCAGACTCAAAAGAGCAACTCCTACAACCATGAAAAGTACAGCAAAATATTTTATTTTTCTTACGAGCAGTGAAACTACCCACGGTTCGACTTGGCTCATCTTTCTACCTCCATTGCTAAATCGCTTCAGAAATCTCTTATGAGATTTTTCGTTTGGTTTGACACATAATTTTTTCAGGGCATCCAGATATTCCACTCCCCTTTTTTCTCCCACTTGCGGCATGCGTGGCATAAGCACATATATCGAATCGCGAAACGCGGCGAGGGACCGACATTCATTGTGCCAGGATGGGGTAGGAGCGGGCAACCCGCTATTATTCATCAAACGTGAAACGTAGCACGCCGCTGCTGGTAGTCCCAACATAAAGCACGTTACCATCCACAACAAACGAAAGGACGGAATCCGGGATTTCAGGTGTCACCCGTTTCCATGTGCTTGAACCTTCTTCCAACTGATAGACGTATTGCCCGGTTGTACCATAGACCGTTGTTCCTTCTACCGCAAACTTCTCCATGACAAGTGGTTCACCCTCAGTATTGGTTGCCGCGTGCCAATGGGTGCCATCGCTTGAATGTGCCACCCCGCTGTTGGTCCCTACATAAACAGTTGATCCCGCAAAGGTGATTGCATTAAACGCCGTAACAGAAAACGGGAGATCAGCAGTAACATCACTCCAAGTCCCCCCCTTATCAAACGATTGAGAGAGGTGACCATCCCGTTTCCCGACATAGACGGTGTTACCTGACACAGCAATCTTGAAACCTATGGAATCACGGACATTTATAGATGTGGAAGCCTCAGCAGAATAGTCAACAGGAAAAACAACTTCAGTCTCATCTATTAACCCCGTATCGTACCATTCAGACATATCGGGTTCCCACCTGAAAAGTTTCTGCCCGTATTCGACGTAGTACTTCTCGCCACTAACGGCAAAACTACCAAAAAACGACGGCATACCCGTTGAAACTTGTTCCTCAAAAGCCTTATTGAACGCCTCACTCATTACCTTGGCATAATCAGGGTTACTCTCGAGTTTCTCAATTATCCGGTCAGATAATTGGTCAGGATTGATATCCTTGAGTATCTCAGCTACCTGTTCAAGATCAAGACCCTCAATATTTTGATTAACCTTATCTGGAAATGATTCCTGCAAGACTTCCCGCAAAGCCGTGATCATCATTTCTTCAGGCACGTCTATCTCCGTCTGTACCGTGTTACTTGAATTGCCCCCCTCAAAACCGGGCATATCGGGTATAAGTTCTAAGCCATTGTTTTCAGTAGATAGACGAAGTAGCGGTGAAGGTAAATTCATATTCTGTCCTTTCTTCAGATATATGTTACTATCAAATGCAGCGATAAGGACACTGTCGTCAATTTTCGGAAGCAGCGTCCATGATTCACCACCGTCTGTTGAGGTAACATACTTATTATTCACCGAGTTTGCGTAGAGTCTATCCTTAACAGCGATTAAAGTCGTAACAGGCGTGCTAACAAACCCCGTATTAAACGGATGCCAAGATTCGCCGCCATCGGTTGTGCGCAGAATCCCGGACTGGCCACCTTTATAAAAAATGTTTGTATCGGCTATCAGTAGCGGCGGAGCGATACCGCCACCTGACCCATCCTTTTCTAAGGTCGTCCATGTCTCTCCAGTGTTTGTGGAGTAGAAAAACTCGCCCTCTGCATCCGTCACCATAACCCCTGCAGCTGTTGCGAATATCTTAACGCTCGGAATGTTATCTGACCCGAGTAGTGGGGAACCCGTCGAAGCTTGACCCCTCCGCTGCCTACCCGCCTCACGTTCCTGCCTCTCGCGTGGGTCTATAGGGTACCACGACTTACCTTTATCTGTTGAGCGATAAAGGGACCACCAATTGTCGTCTGTTTTTCTTGACCTGAATAGCGTGCCGAACCCCCTTTCCATCTCTTTCCCAGCTGCAACATAGAGTCGATGTTTTGAAGCAGCCAAAGCATGGATCACGGGTTTCTCGCCGTGCAAATCTGTAGAACCAACTGCCAGCAATTCCCAAGTCTGAGCGTTAAGCCGATAGAGTCCGCTACTCGTCCCAGCAAATACCGTATTTTCAACAACTGCAAGTGCACGAACCTTATTAAGTCCCATGCCACCTTTCAGAGCAACCCACGAAGTCTTACCATCTTTGGAGTAGTAAACCCCGCCGGTAAGCGCGAGGTAAAATCCTGAGTCAGCCACCACAAATCCTCTGGCAATTCCTTTTGGATGCGTACCCAACGCATGCCACGTCTCACCCTTATCTTCGGATGCCAATATTTCAGTATCGGTAGCGAGATAAAGCATATTACCATGCGCTGCCATCAGTGCCGCAGTCCCCAACCAATCTTGGATGCTCAGTGAACCGAGCCTTCTCGCGTTGACACGTCGCCATGCACGTCCATCGGCTCCGAGTTTGTAAAGACTCGTTGAGGTCCCTGCGTAAATATCACCCGAATTCGTCGTGAAGAAATTATTGACGAAACCGCCTTCCGGTCCTTTGGTCTGCGTCCACTGCGGTATTAAGGTTGTAACTTCGGTCTCCTCAGCCGCTGCGGCGGCGAGGAATCGGGCATTAGGTTGCTGCCCCGCGCCCGGATTTCTACCCGGTATAGTAGAACCCCCCGCCTGATTTCGCACAGCGGGTTTCGCAAGCGTATCAACAACAAAAACTGCCTCGATGAGATCAACAGTCGGTTCGGATGTAGCATTTAGATTATACGGCTTCTGGAAACGAGAGAGGTATTGTGTTCCAACACCTATTAGTAGAAAAATCAAAACGGCAGACGCTGCCGAGAGTGCCCACGGTAAGACGGGTTTACTCGCAGCAGGTGCAGCGGGAACAAGACGCGATATTTCTCGCATAATGGTCTCTGTTAAGTTCGCAGGCAGTTGGAAACTGCCGAGGTTTTGTCGGATCATGGCTTCCTCCTTCTTCAAACGGTTACGCGCCCGACTGAGGCGACTCTTGACAGTGTTCGGGGATACACCAAGGAACTCACTAATGGTTTTGATTGTCATCTCTCCGAGATAATGCAGCGTCATCACTGTGCGTTCGCTCTCCGGCAGCTTTTGGAGCAGTTCCTTGACGATTTCACGACGCGTCTCATCGGCTTCGGCTTCCTGTTTCTCGGCTACATATCGAGAGTATGACCCGCGATTCACCTCACTCATATCAGTGACCTCCAAGGATTGTTCCGGTAAGGATTTCTTTTCAAACCAATCAGCACACAAGCGTGCCGCGATGACATAAAGCCAGCCGCCAAACAAGTTGTGATTTTTTAATGTTTCGAGCTTCTGATATGCCCTGAGAAACGCGTCCTGCGTGATTTCCTGAGCGATGTGAAAATCACCAATTTTCCGCCACGCAAGGGCATGCACACCTTTCTGATACTTGTTGACGAGGATAGCAAACGCCTCTTGGTCGCCCTGTAGTACTTGCTGAATGAGTTGCGCATCTTTCTGCTCCATTGCAAGCTCCTTCGGAATCCTAACATCTTTTGATTTAAGTGACAGGGTTTCGATATTAAAAGGTTGCATTATTTAACGATATTTTCAGAAAGAGGGTTTATGCAAACAAAAAAGGCACGCTTGGCAGCGCGCCTTTGATAAATCAAATCTTGCTAACATCGGAATAACAATGCGTATTGAGATGCTTATGTTAGATTTAATCAAATATAAGTTTGTAATCTGCCTCACGCGGTTCTATACTTTCTATACTCGCCTCAAAACCGGATCGTTCAACAGTCTCAATTAATACTGCACTCACACGTTCAGAAATTGCTTCGTTCACACCCTGCTTCGGGTCTGCTCCAGCGAGTGCCCATACTTCAACAGTAAAGTACTTAGGCGCATCAGGGTTTAGGTGCCATCCAATCTCATTTCGTAAAATAGGTTCGGTTGGCGCATCTGTAACCTTTTCAAACGAAACTTCACCCGTAGAAGGGACGTGCTTTATCGAAATTTGGGGTTTACGGTTCACTTCACCAACTGGCAGCCTGGCTTCTGTTACCTTGTAAGTCGCATCATCAATAACCAGGGCATCAATCTTTTGCAACGCATACAAAACACGAAACACAGAAGTAAAGCGTGTCATCCCGGTAACTGACAGCGTAACACCAAAGCCAGTTCTGCCGAGTGTTTGGGGCACGCATCCAAATTTGAGAACAAGCGGCACAGCGAGCACAATCAGCAGACAGATATATAATCGTTTCCGGCGCATATCAATTTCCTCCACATCTTAGTGTCCAAATTGAGAACCCAGACCGCCAATGCTCCTTGTCTGAAAATTCTTGGGGCGATCATTATTAAAGAAAAAATGCTCCTGCTTTTTACTCATTGAAAAGGTTTAGATCAAAGTATTCGTTTCCATTTTCCATAGCGGTGGCGACGACCTGGTTGAGGTGTTCAAGTGCAACTTGTTTTTCTGGGAAATCCGGCGTGAGCGCTCTTATACCTTCAATCAAAACAGAGGCTTTGGCCGTCGGAAATCTTCCATCATCAGTCGTGTGTGTGGCTACGATTTTACTAAATTCGAGAACCTTAAATACATCCCCGCCTGTTTGCTCCAACAGTCCTCGCTTCTGCTGAATACGGAGAAGTTCTTCTTGAAGTTCAAGAACACGTAAAGTATCTTCTCCACTGGTCACGGAGTTGTTGGCATAACTTCTTATTTCCTCCATGATTTCAAGAACACGTTGCTGCTGTCTATAGTCTTCATGCCTTCGCTCCATGGCTTCTCGTGAGAGTTCTGGAGGCACCTCACCTTTAGCGAGGTGCGGTGTGGGTTCTTCGCCAACCATAGATTTATTGATATCGCCCTCGGCATTAGATGTTACTTCTTCGCCTTCCGTCTCTCGGAGTTCAATTGGTGAGCGACCACGATGACCTGCCTCTGAGGTTGATTCTGGCGGTATATAAACATGATCTGCAATCTCCGTACGGGTGTTTTGTGTTTCGTTTGCTTTCGGCGCAGGTTGAACGGCTTTATAGATGGTGACCGGAGGACCCGGTTTGTTAGCACGCCCCCAAAAAAATGCACCAATACCCACAACAATGGCAGCCATAGCAAAAGGCAAGCCTTTTTTCAGAAAATACATGCTGTTCTCCTTTAGAGTAGATTTTAACGCAAGTTGCCATCTTTGTAGCATAATCTTCCAGATTGTGCTTGCGGAGACGCAAACTAAAATTGGACGCTACAAAATCCTGCGGAGAATCAATCACTTTCAATGAAAATGGTCTCCGCACGCCTAAAATCTTATGAGTAGCAACTTGGGTTAGATTTTAGAATTACCTATGTGGTGTTTACATTGTGTCAGTGATTGACATAAGGAAACGGTCTATACCTCTATTCATCAAGCGTAAAACGTAGTACACCACTGCTGGAAGTCCCAACATAGAGGGTGTTTCCATCAACAGCAAGCGAAAATACGGTATCTGGAATCTCAGGTGTCACTTGTTCCCACGTGTTTGAACCCGCTTTCAACTGATACACATATTGCCCAACTGTACCATATACTGTCGTTCCCGCTACTGCAAACTTCTCCACGACAAGCGGGTTACCTTCCGCATCGGTTGCCGCGTGCCAGTTGGCACCGTCGCTTGAATGTGCCACCCCTTTGTCAGTTGCCACATAAACAGTTGCTCCCGCGAAAGTGAGTGCCTTAAACGCCGCAAAAGAAAACGGAAGTTCTTGCCTGACATCCTTCCAAGTGTCTCCTTCATCAAACGATTGAACAAGATGTCCATCCCGCTTTGCAACGTAAACGGTTTTTCCTGAGACTGCAATCTTGAAACCCACAGAATCTATCATATTCGTTAGCATAGAAATACCACGGGAATAGTCAAAAGGGTCAGAAAATAAAGTCGAAAAAACGTCTTCGCCTTCATCTACTAACCCCGTGTTGTACCATTCAGTCTCACCGGATTTCCATCTGAAAAGTTTCTGCCCGTATTCGACGTAGTACGTCTCGCCACTAACAGCAAAGCTTCCCAAAACCAGTTTCACGGAAGCTGCAGCCTGCTCTTGGATTACCTTACTCATTGTGTCCTGCCACTCGTCTAACCGCTCAAGATCAATATCTTCAAAGTTTGGAGCTTTACCATCCTCAAACTTCTGTTTGCCCGCATCTGTCAGTGCTTCCAATATCGCCTCATTGCTTGTCTGTTCGATCTGATTTGTTAGATCATTATTCATCGGATTGACTTTTTCAATAAGTATAGGCATCCCAGCGATCTGGGTGAGTTTATTGTCCTGTGTTGAAAATCGAAGAATTTGAGGGGTCGTGCCATTTATCCGCCTTGCGTAGAGATGACCGCCAAATTTGTCCACCTTATTTGTGTTAACGTCAACACCTTTGGCAAGCGGTATCCACGATGCGCCACCATCCGTTGAAGTAACAAATCCATTCATCGTGAACGCATAAAGTTTGCCATCAAGAGCGAATAAATACATAACAGTCGTGCCAGCGAGTCCGGTATTAAATTGATCCCACGATTCACCCGCATCGGTTGTGCGATGGACCCCAGATTGTGTGCCTATGTAGAAGGTATTCGCATCCAACATCACAATAGGTGGCGCAAGGTTGTTAACGCCGGCTGATCTATCCTTTAAATCTAAAGACAGCCAAGTCTCACCTGCGTTAACTGAATAGAAAAGCTCTCTTGAATCCGCTAACATAACCCTCCCTTCTGCCGTAATTATCTTGACCTTCGAGTAAGTGAAATCCATTTGTGTCGAATCTTTACCACGTACCGGGAATTGAATCGAAAATCCACCTTTTTGTTTCCTCTCATTCTCCGTCCTTTCTCTCGGATCTATGTCATACCATGTCTCCCCCAAATCCGTTGAACGGTAAAGCGACCACCAGTCACCGCCAGTTATTATTGTTTTCAATTGTGCCCCAAACCCCGTTGTAACTTCTCTTCCGGCTGCAACATAGAGTCGATGTTTTGAAGCAGCCATAGCATGGATTATAGGTTTTTCTCCATGTTTATCTACCGGACCCACGGATACAAGTTCCCACATCTCAGCATTGAGCCGATAAAGTCCACTATCCGTGCCAGCAAACACCGTATTTTCAACGGCAGCAAGTGCGCGAACCTTCTCTGCTGCCATACCATCTTTCAGCACTACCCACGATGCCTTGCCATCTTTGGAATAGTAAACACCCTCCATAAGTGCGAGATAAAACCCAGAGTCGGTTACCGCAAAGCCTCTGGATCCTCCTTCTGGATGGACACCTAACACATTCCATGTCTCCCCCTTATCTTTGGATGCTAATATTTCAGTATCCGTGGCGAGATAGAGCCTATCACCGTGCTCTGTCATCTGTATCGCACCTACTATCCAGTCTTGGAGGTTAAGAGAACTCGCACTCCACGTGTTGACGTGTTTCCATGCGCCGGAATCCGCTGTGAGTTTATAGAGGCTGGAAGGGGTCCCTGCGTAAATATCACCAGCATTCGTCGTAAAGAGGGTATTGACGATACCGCCCTCCGGACCTTTGGTTCTCGCCCACTGTGGTGTCGGGGTTACAACCTCCGCTTCATCTACTGCTGCTGCGGCGAAGAGTCGTGCCTCGGGCTGCCGACCTGCCCCTGGATTTCTACCCGGCATAGCGGAATGCCCTGCCTGATTCCGAACAGCAGGCTTCGCAGGCGTATCCACAACAAAAAGTGCCTCAATAAGATCAACCGTCGGCTCCGATGTGGCGTTTAGATTGTACGGTTTCTGGAAACGCGAAAGGTATTGTGCACCAACACCCATCAGCAGAAAAATCAAAACGGCAGACGCTGCTGAGACTGCCCACGGCAATACAGGTTTACTCGCAGCAGGTGCAGCGGGAACAAGACGCGAGACTTCTCGCATGATGGTCTCTGTTAAGTTCGCAGGCAGTTGGAAACTGCCGAGGTTTTGTCGGATCATGTCTTCCTCCTTCTTCAAACGGTTCCGCGCCCGACTGAGCCGGCTTTTGACAGTGTTCGGGGATACGCCGAGGAACTCACTGATCGTTTTAATCGTCATCTCTCCGAGATAATGCAGCGTCATCACCGTTCTTTCGCTCTCTGGCAGTTTTTGGAGCAGTTTCTTGACGACTTCACGACGTGACGCATCCGCTTCTGCTGCCTGCTTTCCTGTTATGTATCGAGAATATGACACTTGATTCACCTCGCTTACATCGGTAACTTCCAAGGATTGTTCCGGTGGGGGATTCTTTCGGAGATAGTCGAGACACAAATTTGACGCAATCACGTAAAGCCAGCCGCCAAACAACTCGTAACTTTTCAAGGTTCCGAGTTTCTGATATGCCTTAAGAAACGCGTCCTGCGTAATCTCTTGTGCGATGTGAAAGTCCCCAATTTTGCGCCACGCCAACGCGTGAACCCCTTTCTGATATTTGTTGACCAACGGCGTAAATGCGTCCTGATCACCCGCTAATATCCGTTGAATGAGTTCGGCATCCTTCTGTTTCATGACAAGCCCCCCGGAAGCGTCCATCTCCATCTTTTAATTAAAGTGACGAATTCCGAATATTGAAAGGTTGCATTATTTTTTCTAATCGCAATTATAGATACATTGTAAATAGGAACAAGCGGAAAAAATCACCATAGATGTCAAGAAAAAATAACCCTCGCGACCCCAAACCGGTAGGTTCGGTTTCCCAACCGAACCGGATTCTACGCGAAAACCTTGAAGACTTCAAAAACCTCTTCAGTCCCGTAGGGACGTCATGTTTATAGAAGTGGTCTCAAACAAAGACCCAAGCCCTGTAAGGGCGGCATGTGTATAATAACTGTTCTAAAATACCGTGAAAAATCCCTAAATTGATACCTATGGTGTAAGCGGAAAAATCACACATCAGTAACAGAAAAAAGGCGAGGTGATTAAACCTCGCCTACCGATCAACAAATGGTAAAGCGTAAGAACCTCGCCCTACATTTGCGAAATTTTTCTAAAATCGCTTCAAACTGCCCCACGTTGTTGCAAGTTTGGCTCTTGGCATTACTGATAACCCGCCTCTGTCTGGAATTCCCTCGCCAGTAATGGTAATATTATCGAATCTCGCTGTATAATTTGTGAGACCAAAGCCAACCCCACCTGTTTGGAAGTCGGGGAATTCCGGATCAATCACTTGAAATACTTTAGCCCATGGGATAGGGATGCCTCCTATAGTTTTAAAAAGCTGTTTACCGTTAACTGAGAGGTTAAAAGTATTTCCATAAACGCTCAACTTCAGAATTGACCACTTGTTTACGTCAAAAAATGGACTGGGTTCAAAACTAAAAAAGACAGATTTATTCAGGTGAAAATTGCCAGCGATCGCCGTAGCCATGGATTCACGTCCGAGAAAAGGAAGGTCCCCAATTACATAGTACATCAACCAGGTTCCCTGAATCGGGGCGGCAATTGCGATGTTTCCGGGACCATGTTTTCTGAGAGGCTTTACATTCAGTTCAACAATGTAATTTCGCCACGTTTCATCCCCAAGCGTGAGCAAACGGGTTGCATTTCCACGGCTTATTGCCTCGAGTTCGCCATTAATAATCTTCCAAGAACCCGGAGCAGCATTATGCTGGACAAGCTCCTTCCACTCTCGAAGTTTCTTACCATCAAAGGTTTCGACAAACCTCCCTGCCCATACAGAGAAGGTGAGCAGAAAAAGGATTGCCATAATACTCACACACTTCATAGAGATTCTCCTTTCGATGTGATTTCACTTAAGATTAAAACCGCTTCAAGTTTCCCCAAGTTGTCGCGAGTTTGCCTTGGGATTTTACGGCGAATCCACCGCTGTTTGGAATCGTATCGCCGGTGATCGTGATATTATCAAAGCGCGCCGTATAGTTCGCGAGCCCAAAACCGGCACTGCCTGCAGGATGCGATGCAATATCTTTTGTCTTTATCATGAGTTCTTCACCACGATGTAAAAGGATAAAAGGATCTCCTGTTTCCGTTATTTTTTTTCCATCTATCGAGAAAGTGAAGTGGTCTCCACCGACGCTCAATTTGAGTTTAGACCATTTATTCAATCTTAAAAGTCTGTGACGTTTTATGTACAGTGCTTCGTGTACTTTTTCATTAAAGTCGCGACTGATACACATCACTTTTGATTCAGGATCGTTTAAGAAGAGGTCACTCACCAGACACCAAACTGCCCGGTTTCCTTTAACCCGTGCAAGAATCCCGATATTTCCGGGTCCGCGTTTTTCGAGCGGTTTCACATTAACCTCGATACTGTAATCTTGCCACGTTTCGTCCCCTGTCGTAAAAAAACGGGCACCCCCTCCAGGATTTGTCATCTCAAGTTCCGCATCAATGATTTCCCATGAGCCGGGTACAGCATTATGCGCGTTAAGTTCCTGCCAGTCGGCTAAGTCATCATCAAAGGTTTCGACAAACCTCCCTGCCCATACAGAGAAGGTGAGAAGAAAAAGAGTTGCTATAATACTCACACATTTCATAGAGATTCCCCTTTAGATGTGATTTTTGTTGAAATTAAAACCGCTTCAAGTTTCCCCAAGTTGTCGCGAGTTTGTCTTGGGATGTTACGGTGAACCCACCGCTGTTTGGAATCGTATCGCCGGTGATCGTAATATTATCGAAACGCGCCGTATAATTCGAGAGACCGAAGCCTACACCACCTGTCAGAAAGTCAGGAAAGTCCTTAAAAACCGCAACTTCTCTGAAAATCTGAAGTTTCGTAGGTTCCATAACCTGCTCCCCATTAATCCAAAAGGTGAAGCTATCGCCTTGGACACTTAATTTTAAATGTGACCATTTGTTCAACTTTAAGAGTGGATGTCGAGCATCGTGGAGAGATGCGAATGATACACCGTGTAAATTGCCTACTACACAAACTATTCGTGGTTGGTGAACTGGAGGTTTATCATCGATTATAACCACTAAATCCTCAACACTGCAGTAAACTACCCATGTCCCCTTAACCCGTGCAGCAATCGAGATACTGGAAATACCGTGTTTCTTAAGCGGCTTGATATCAAACTCAACGGTGTAGTCTTCCCATGTGTTATCTCCGGTCGTAAGTAAACGTATAAACGTTTCACGGCTTATGGCGTGCAGTTCATCGCCAACAATTTCCCAAGAACCAGGGGCTTTATTCAACTGGACGAGTTCCTTCCATCCTTCCAGATCACCATCACCAAAGGTTTCTACAAACGTCCCTGCCCATACAGAGGAGGTGAAGAGAAAAAGGATTGCTACAATAGACACAAATTTCATAATAATTTTCCTTTCGATGCGATCTCTATCGTGGTTAAAACCTCTTCGAGAGGTTGGGTTGAACGGTGTTGAAAAGGTATATGTCGGTGTGCCAATACCCTCAAATCCAACCTGTCGTCCTATACATCCAAAAACGCAGTGAAACCCAACTTGATACCCTCAGGTGCCCGGAAACCGCAAAGGTGTTGGGTTTCTCTCAATTTTCTGTTTGAGATGCCGTCTATGGTGCAGGCTGAGCCTTGTGTTCCTTTTCAGCGTTTTGGGAGCATCCGTTCAACCCAACCTACGGGACGATACTACCGGGCCTGGAGCAAACATAGCAGCATACATGATATCCAACCGTATCAAATATCAGAACGGAAGAATTTTAGGAATGCTATCGCCGTAAACGCCACCGCGAAAAAACCGAGCAAGCACACGTCTACTGCAGAGCGACGCAACGTGTCCGATAAAGAAGGCTCCGTCAAGGTTGGCGGCGGTGGAATTTTGTCTGTTTCGGATTCAGAAGAATCAGTCATCCGATTCGCTATCTGCAGAATCTGTGCCAGTGCATCGTCGGAAACTTCGCTGAAATACGAGTCATCAAGTTGGCTGTAGTACCGCTCACCCGTTTGAAAGTAGCCGTCCCTTTTCAACTTACCCGTTTGCGTTAGATTTATCGCAATATAACTCAGAGAAGAGGTTGGCGCGATCCGAGAAAGGGTCTCTCCAACTTGTTCTTGCCGATCCTTCTCACGCTGATAGTCCCTATCAATCTTGTCCGTTTGATTCTGAAACGCCCGTCGAAACTGCTCCTCAATCGGTTTTCTGAGTTTATCCATTCTTTCTTGGAATGCTGTGTCGTCTGAGCGAATAGCAATACCTTCACTACTCGCGAACGCTTCAGCCATTTTTTCGCCAATTTTTTCATCCTTATCTTTACTCAAGTTATTACGAAGTATCGTTTTTTCCATATAAACCGCCTGCTGTGTCCGGGTCGGTGAAACGAGTTTAGCCACCACAAACGCGCCGCGTGGCACGATCAACACCGCAAACACCCAAAACGTGAAAGCGACAATCAGCGCGGTCTTGGCATTATCCAGATAGGTTGAAATGAACACGCCTATCGCAAAAAATACAGCAATATAGAGCAACGAGATCAGCGTCAGACCCAATACAGGCAGTGCAATTTTGAACTCACCGAGCGGAAATCCCTGCCAAGTGATTAGGAGCAACCCTAACAGGAATGACACTAAAAACGGAACGACAAACACAATGTAGCCACCGATTAACTTGCTCCACAAAAACACATCTCGCGGCAGGGAATTCGATAGATTTATCCGCAGCGTTCCCGCCTCCCGCTCCCCAGCAACAGCATCAAACGTGAACAGCAGTGCCAACAGACTGAAAACTGTCCCTACGATAAACAGGAAATCGAGATTGCCCAATACATACGCAACGGAGGCTTGAGAAACGCCTGCTGAACCTTGCCGGACCCCATTACGCGTCATGCCAAGATAGGTCGGCAGCGCATCCTCTAAACCGTTCGCAAACACGCTCAAAGGTGTAGGTTTGAGGAACAACTTGGAAACCTCCGTGTTCGGGTCCTGCGCATTCGGCGGATTTTCTTTCGCTTCTGCCTGTTCGCGTTTAATCGACTCTTGGTAGTCCACCAGGTTCTGGCTATACCTTCGATGATTGATCGAAAGGGTCAGTGGCACCAGCAAAAGGCACATTAACAGCAGCGCAACAAACCGGACACTCAAAATGTGGTGCATAATCTCTTTTTGAATCAATGTCATTAGCATCGTAATTTCTCCGCTATTTTTTTATCCTTTGATCTTTTGTAAAAGTCAAAATTGGGTTTTTCTCTACCTTTTCCCGAATTGATTTGGCTATCACTAATCAATTTTTAGGACTTAGGCACCTACCGGGTTTGGGTGAAAGATGTGGCTAATGCGATGTAAATTTTTAGAAATGGTATTAGAACTGCTTTAGACTTGCCCATGTCGTTGCGATTTTCGCATTTGGTGATACAGAGAACCCCCCGTTATCTCTGACACTACCACCGGTAATGGCGAGGTTGTCAAACCTCGCTGTATAATTTGCGAGCCCTACGCCGATTTTACCTCTCAGAAGAGGCAGTGTGCCTTCCTTCGGCTCCATAACTACCGGTCCCAAAACCGCCTTTCCGTTAATCCAGAAAGTTAGGGTATCGCCATGGACGCTCACCTTCAGATTCGACCACTTATTTAATTTCAAAAGTGGACTCGGTGCCTGTGCAAAAATCCGCATGCCTGTAGCACTGTGAAAATTCCCACCCATACATGTCGCCATGGGTTCAGGCACAGCTGGGATTCCTTCTCCCGGTTTAGCGAACCTGGGACCGTCACCAATTATGCAGATGATCGTTCGGTTTCCCTTAACCCGTGCTGCAATCGTAATGTTACCCTCATTGTGTTTTTCCAGAGGCTTGACATCAAATTCAAAGTCATAATTGCTCCATCTCTCGTTCCCCATCGTGAGTAAACGGATCAGTGCGGAACGCGTGGCACCTTCAAGCGTACCCTCAACGACTTCCCAAGAAGTTCGCCCGATATCTGAATCAAGCCTAATTAATTCTCGCCACGCCTCTAAATCTCGGTCATCAAATTTCTCCAAAAACTTACCTGCCCATGCAGAGAAAGTAAAGAGAAAAACACTCAGTCCAACAACTATCAATTTCATACCTTTTGGTGTCCTCGTCATTAACATGGTAATTTCTCCTCTGTTTTTTATTAATTAACCACTCCATACTTCGGAATAGTAGTTTTAGATCAGCGTCCGTAGGTTGGGTTGAACGGAACTCAGAAGACAACTGCAGGGTTTCAAAGACACATCAAATCTGACATGTCGTCCTATACACTCAAGAACACAGTGAAACCCAACTTCATACCGATAGAACCCCGGAAACCCCAAAAGTGTTAGGTTTCACTCGGTTTGTGTTTGACGTCGCATGTAATGATCGCTTTAAATATCGGAACGGAAGAATTTCAGAAACGCCCCGGTAGTCAATATCACTGCAAAAAAACAGAGCAATAGGATGTCCACCATCGATTGACCAAGCGTCTCTCCCAAGGTTGTGATTTCTAAAGGGGGCGGTTGTGTCATTTGGACAGTATCATATGCTGCCACAATTCTCATAGAAACATGATCTACAACTTTGCTAAACCAATCCGTATCAAGCGCATCATAATAACGATCGCCAGTTTGAAAGTAGTTGTCTCGTTTTGTCTTTCCGGTCTGTGTTAGGTTTGTGGTGAGATAAATAAGCGAAGATGTTGGTGTGACCCGTGAAAGGATTTCCCCTACCGCTTCTTGCCGTGCTTTTTCGCGCTTATAACGTCGATCTATCTCGTCAGCACCCTCCTTGAATTTCTGTCGAAATTCCTCCACAAGCGGTTTCACCTGTTCGTCGAGTTCTTTTGTTGGACCAAAACCCGACGCGAAATGTGCTTCAAGGGTCTTTTCAATATCTGCTTCACTTGTAGGTTGCGGTTGGTTGTTAGAACGGCTTTTCCAGAATTCGTCATGCATTTTCTGTTTCTTTTCTTCAAGTTCTGCGTTGAAATTCTCGCGGAGGGCAGTCTTTTCGAGATAGACACTCTGCAATGTTTGTGTCGGGGCGATGAATTTCGCAGCGAGGAACCCAACACGCGGTGTAATTAACACGGCAAATACCCAGACGGTAAACGCGAGGATGAGTGCCGTCTTGGAATTATCTAAATAAGTCGAAATTACCGTCCCTATCGCAAAAAATACCCCGATGTAGAGTAACGAGACAACGATTAAACTCAGCACCCGTGGGAAAATTTCGGGTTCGCCAAGCGGAAAGCCTTGCCAAACAAGCATCAGTAAACCAAAAAGCAGCGATACCAAGAACGGAACGACGAACACTAAGTAACCACCGATCAGTTTACTCCATAGGAAGAGGTCCCTCGGTAGGGAATTTGATAGCGTAATCCGAAGGGTTCCCGCCTCTCTTTCACCAGCAACGGCATCAAAAGTAAACAGGAGTGCAAGCAAACTGAAAACAGTGCCAACGAGGAAAAGAAAATCGAGATGGCCCAAAAGATAAGAAAGGGAATCTGAAACCAAAGCCGGAGCACCCTGTGTAATTCCGTTGCGCGTCATTCCAAGATAACTCGGTAGCGCATCCCCTAATCCGTTTGCGAAAACGCTCAAGGGGGCCGGCTTGAGGAAAAGTTTAGAAACTTCCAACTCCGGCTTCAGTTCCATTTTTGGATTCATCTTTGCTTCCTCGATGTTTGCCAATTTGACGGTTTCTTGGTAATCCACAAGGTTTTGTTGGTAATTTCGATAACCGATAGAAAGCGTAAGTGGAATCAGCAGAAGACACATTAGAAGGAGAGCGACAAACCGAACGCTCAAAATATGATGCATAATCTCTTTTTGAATCAACGTCATTAACATGATAATTTCTCCTCCGGTTTTTTATTTTATGAACCGTTCACGTTTTTGGAATAGTCGTTGTATATTACACTCGAAGTTGCTACCTATAAGATTTTAGTTATGAGGTTTCCTGCGGTTTTATTCGGGAGGCGAGGATTCAATCCTCGCCTCCCGAACTCGGAAAAGCAAAATGGCACGTCAAGGAGACATCAACACCGATAGCTGCTGAAGGATGTCCTGGCCCTCTTCTGTCTTAAGGAATTCTGCGCCGAGGTGCGCTTCAAGTTGCGACTGCAGTTGTCCCTTAACTTGATCTCTCACCTGCACGGTCACTTGTTGGAGGATCTCCATACCCATTTGTGTCTCAAGAATACCTTTTCCAAGTTGTGCTTCTATCTGCGGCTTAGCTTGTTCAAGGATACTAACCTCCATGCGACTGAGCACCTTCGGCACGTGTTTGAGTACCAATGTCTCAGTCGCTGTCTTAATTTCCTCTCTGACCGTTTGTGTCTTGAGAAAATTCTCTCCGTGTTGCGACCGTAAGTCACGTAAAAAATCAGATAAGGCAGAAAACTCTGTCTTGTTGCTATTATAGATATTTCTTTCCGGTCCGTTTCGATAAATTTTCCCAGCAACACTTAAGTTGAGGCGATGATGTTCACACCGAACGATGGGCGTCATATCACCTTCCTGCATCCACAGAATTTCCTGATCACCTTTCTTAGACGGACGCATCTCATAGAGATAACTGCACGGCAGTGTTGGATCCGACGCGCCTTCGGTTAAAACTCCAGGCACGCCCGCTGTCGCATCTGCAGGACAAAGAAGTGTTTTGCTATCCAGATATTCTGGGGCAAGTTCGGAAAGCCATTGCGGATCTGTATCTGCATTGGCAGCTCGATATTTTTCACGTGCCAGTTTTATCTGCCTCAAATTTTCCCTGCATGCCGCAATACCTTTGGCATCCTCAGCATCTTGCTGCCCTGAAAGTGAGGCTAATTCATAAGGATAGGTATCTGCTAAGAGCCACCGATTTAGGCGAACCAACGCTTCTCCATCTTTCGGATTTTGGGCAATGAGCACCTGCGTCTCTTCGCTGAGTTCAATATCAGCGAACACTTGCGCATCATAGAGAGGACCCGCTTGAAGCAGCCGATTCAGCTCTGATAGCAGTGCTTCTTGGAGTTTCGGAGACGGATCGCTTACGCCATCGTATCCGACTAACAGCCACTGTATATCTTCGGACAATTGCGATGCGATCCATTGGGACACCGGTGCGCGCGTGTCTTCGAGTTTCACCGCCAAACTGCCCGGATCTTTAATCGCATCCATATCAAAGAGAAACTGAGATGTCCCTGCATGGAGGGTCAGTTGTAAACTCATCGCCATCAGTAAAGTGGCGAACAAAAGCGTTACTGTTTTGCCTTGTAGGTGTAACCTGAGGTAATGTGTTTTTAAGCGTCCAATCGTCTTTAACATTTTTAAATCTCCTTTTTTTATATTTTTTATCGGTCATCAGTTATCAGTCATCGGTTAAGAGGTTTTAGATTCACTAAACAGTTTTAGGTGATTCCAACACCTCTTGTTACTGATAACTGAAAGGTTTTTTCGGAGAAAAAACCGCACTGACAACTGATAACTAATGCAGCGTAAAACGTAGCACGCCATGCCCAGGCGTCCCAACATAAAGTATATTACCATCAACAGTAAACGAGTTAATCTCGCTCGGAACTTCCGGTGTAACGGGTTCCCATGTGTTTGAATTCTCTTTCAATTGATATATCTGTTGCGCAGTTGCACCGTATACGGTTGTGTCCTCAACTGCCATTTTTTCTATAACAAGCGGTGCGCCTTCTGCATCGATCGCCGTGTGCCAGCGAGTCCCATCGCTTGAATACATAACACCTTTATCGGTTGCCACGTAAAGCGTTGGTCCGGCGAAGCCGATAGCCTTGAATTGCGTAACAGAAAACGGGAGGGCTGTCGTGACATCGTTCCAAGTGTCGCCTTCATCAAACGATTGAAGGAGGTGTCCGTCCCGTTTGCCAACATAAACGGTTTTGCCTGAGACAGCGATTTTGAAATCTATGGAACCCTGATCCTCAAGGTCAGCAACAGAATCAATAGCCTCACCTGCATCTGCTAAGCCGGTATTAAACCATTCCGTCATACCGGGCTTCCACCTGAAGAGTTGCTGGTTATATTCCATATAGTAAGTGCTACCGCTGACAGCAAAACTCCCGAAATATGCCTGAATGAGTTCAACCACACCTTTCTCTAAGGTCTGACTACCAACCGTGCTGAGCTTAGAGAGATCGAGATCGAGATCTCCAAGTGTTAATCCCGTA
Organism: Candidatus Poribacteria bacterium; assembly: GCA_026706025.1. Classification (NCBI taxonomy): domain Bacteria; phylum Candidatus Poribacteria; species Candidatus Poribacteria bacterium. The sequence continues at coordinate 18,472 of JAPOZO010000003.1, read as the reverse complement.
CGTTCCTCAGCGTTTTTCTCAGGTTCATCTTGAACGAGTTCCGAAAGGATATTTTCAAATTTTTCACGGATAAGTGTTTCAACGTCTGACACCACTAAACTCGGCATTTCGGGGACAGGGGCTAACCCGTTATCCTCGGCAGATACGCGGAAAAGTTGCGGCGATGTCTCTTGGACACCTTTGACATAGAGCATATCGTTAAATTTCATCAGACTCATAAGCGTTTCAGGACGACGTAGCACAGGTGCCCACGATTCACCCCCATCAAATGAGACAACGAGTTCTCTCCATATTGTTGCGTAGAGCGCATGATTGGCATGTACCAAATTGCCCACACTCGTCCTCACCAATCCTGTGTTAAACGGATGCCATGTTTCGCCTGCATCGGTCGTGCGCAGAATCCCGAATCGTCCCCCTGTGTAGAAAGTATTCGCACCCGACATGGCAACGGCGAAAGTATCTGCCATATTTAGGGTGCCTGTATCTAAAGATATCCATGTCTCCCCGGCATCACTGGAGTAATGACTATTCCCGCCATCTAAGACTAAAAGTCTCTCTTGCCCTGCTACCATCTTAAGGCGGGAAGTCTCTTCTACTTCTGAATTGTCTGCCGTTTGTGCTGCCACTTGAGGTTTGTTAACTTCATGGGAAAAACTAAACCAACCGTTTTCCTTGGAATCGGAAACTGTTTCTGGGAAATCTATTGCTTGCCACGAATCTCCGAGGTCTGTTGATCGGTAAAGCGACAAAGTGGTCTTAGATGTCGATGAAATTGATATGGTCATCGAAAACATCTTATGCTGAACATCATTTCCGACAGCAACGTAGAGTCGGTGTTCAGCACTCGCCAATGCGCGAATATTTCCGGTTTCACCTACCTGTAATTGCACCCAGCCTTCCGAACTGTGGCGATAGAGGCCTTTATCTGTACCTACAAAGACAGTGTTGCCAATAGCCGTGATTGCCTGAATTTTCTTATCCGCCAGGCTTCCATCACCAAGAGATGTCCACGATTTACCGGCATCTACAGAGCGGAACACACCTTCAACAAGCCCCAAGTAAAGGGCTTCATCTGTTATGACAGTGTCAATTAATTGCCCTTCTGGACGCGCGCCCTGCACGCGCCAGGTCTCACCTCTATCTACCGAAGCAAGCGTTTCCGTGTCAGAAACGATGTAGAGGGTATCCTCATGTTCTGCCATTTGCCAGTAACCCTTAATAGACACGTCAGTATTGGCAGGTATCCACGTGCTTCTATCGTCTGTTAACCTATAGAGCTCCGCACCCGATCCGGCATAAACGTCGCCGTTAGATGCCATGAAGAGGCTGTTAACGACCCCGCCTTCGGGACCCTTAGTCTGGTTCCACTGAGACTTCGGCGTTGAAACTTCCACTGTATCAACTGGCAGTGTGGCAAAAAGCGATTCGTCCTGTTTCTGACCTGCGCCGGGACTCCTACCCGGGGTATGTGAACTCCCTGGCTGATATCGGATCGCAGGCTTCGCCGGGGTATCCACAACAAAAACCGCGTCAATCAACTCAACCGTCGGTTCTGAGGTGGCGTTTAGACTGTACGGTTTCTGAAAACGGGAGAGATACGGTGTGCCAACCCCGATCATTAGGAAAATCAAGACAGCAGCGGCGGCAGAAATTGCTAAAGGTGCCATCGGTTTACTCACCGCAGGCGGAACGGGTGCTATACGTGAAACCTCCTGCATAATGTTCTCTGCCAAGTTGTCCGGAAGTTGGAAGCTGCCGAGGTTCTGATGAATTACGTCTTCCTCTTTCCGTAAACGGTTGCGTGCGCGGCTGAGACGGCTTTTGACGGTATTCTGCGAGACACCGAGAAACTCAGAAATGGCTTTGATTGTCATTTCACCGAGATAGTGGAGCGTCATTACTGTCCGCTCGCTTTCCGGTAATTTTTTCAGCAGCTCCTTGACGACCTCGCGGCGCGTCTCATCGGCATCCTCTTCCTGTTTTTCTGCTACATATTGAGAATATGACACTTTGTCCACCTCGTTTGAATCCTCAGTATCAAGGGATTCCATGGGTATGCGATTCCTTCGGAGATAATCAAGGCACTCGCGGGCTACGATAACGTAAAGCCAGCCGCCAAACGCGTTATGGTCTTTCAATGTCCGTAGTTGCCGGTACGCCTTGAGAAACGCGTCTTGCGTAATTTCTTGGGCGATGTGAAAATCACCGATTTTCCGCCACGCCAACGCATGAACACCTTTTTGATATTTTTTAACTAAGGGACTGAATGCTTCCTGGTTCCCTTGTAATACCTGCTGAATGAGTTGCGCATCGCTCTGTTGCATTGCACGCCTCCTTCCCGAATTAATTATTCCGTCTGTTGATTGAAGTGACGTAACTTACGTTTCAAAAGGTTGCATTATTTCTGAAAAAACTAAAAAATTGATCTCCGGTTGGGCTAAACATCCGTCAGTATTATCTTCTGCCTCTCGCTGCTCAAGTGTCTGCGTCCTTAATTTGTCAGGAGTTTAGCCGAAAGCAAGGTAACCAATCCCAAAGAAGAACAAAAAGACAAGAATCAGATTAATCATGAAAAAGCGCACGGTTTTCTCCTTCCGAAGTGTCTTTTGAAAATGAAGAGACCGTTCAATTTATGCGGAACAACTCGCCTGAAATTTAACATCCATTGATTGTAGTGACGTAACTTAGATTTCAAAAGGTTGCATTATTTAAAAAAATCCCTGAGATTAGACAATCAATAACCAAATTCCCTCCAGATAAGGGGGGTGTTTTTGCTGGGGTGTTTCTTCTACGGGGATTTGTGTTTGCTAAAGATGTCCAAGTAATTCTAAAATTCACCCAAAATCGCAATTTGCTTTTATACATCGTAAAATATATGCTATAATTTGTATACAGACTTTTGGCACAGCTTACAAGTCAAAACTTGCTATACAAAAGTTGGAACCACGACATGCTCAACTCGGAGGTACAGCATGGAACACCATATAACAGACGAACAGTGGGAACATTTTGAGGAAAACGGTTATGTGCGCATCGGACAAGTCGCAACGGATGCCGAGCTCGCACAAATACAACAACGGATGGATGACATCATGCTCGGCAAAGCACCCTTGGATTACGACCAGATCATGATGCAGCTTGACCGAGAACCCGGAAAAAACGTACCCGGACCGCAGTCTAAAGGACACAAAGGGGCAACACTCCTATATCGGAAGATTCAGAACCTTGAACTCGATCCGATCTTTTTGGCGTATCTCCAGAAACCGGTTTTTGAGGAAGTTTGCGCAAAAATCTACGGCGATGATACCCCAGTTACCTGTTTTCGGGCGATGTTCATGAATAAACCCGCACACGAAGGCACGCAGCTCACGTGGCATCAAGACAGGTGGCAGGATCTCGACCGCGATCCGCAGATTACCATTTATACCGCCTTGGACCCAGCAATGATTGAGAACGGTTGTGTACATATCATTCCGAAGTCGCATAGCAGACTCATCAACCCTGAAAATGGATCCGGTTTTCTCACACAGGAGCACATCGACGACATCGTCGCGAAGGCTACACCGCTACCGATGGAGCTGAAAGCGGGAGAAGTCGTTTTACTCCATAATTGGATGCTGCACAGTTCCGGGACAAACGATACGGATATTCCGCGACGCGCGTTTAGTGTCTGCTACATGCATGGTGACACGAAGTCACATAACGGGCATATCTTTACGCGGGTGTTCGGCGATGACGCGATTCGTGTCGCCGATTTATCGAAGTTTCAGCATGAAAGCCCACTCGTTTATTAGGTTTCGGAGCAGCCAGCAATCAGCAATCGGCAATCAGCAATCAGTAAAGCGTTCCTCGTTAAACGATAACCTCTTCTACTGACTGCTGAAAGGATTTTTGAAAAAATCCGCCCTGACTACTGACAACTACTAAACAAGGAGAAAAATATGGCGAAGATTCGACTTGCCATGATTGGGTGTGGCGGAAACTCCTCCGGCCACGCCAGACGTATGAACGCAAACCCCGACGTACAAATCGTCGGCACCTGTGATGTAAGTACAGACATCGCCAAGGGCTACATTGATCGGAATCTGTCCGATCTCAGCCCACGTCCGGGTGCCTATGATGACATCGGTAAAATGCTCAAAGAGACAACACCGGACGCCGTGGTGATCTCTACACCGCACACACTCCATTTTGAGCAGGGCATGCAGGCACTTGAAGCCGGGTGCCACGTGTTAATGGAAAAACCGATGGTTACGTCTTCTCAAGATGCGTATACCCTCGCTGAGAAGGTGGAAGAAACCGGACTCACGCTTACCATCGGTTACAATACGCCGTGCTCACCAAACTTCTACTATACCCGAGAGGTCGTCCGAAGCGGAGAACTCGGTAAGTTGGAATTGGTAATCGGGTATATTACACAAGGTTGGAAAGGCGGGACAACTGGAACGTGGCGGCAGAATCCGAAACTCTCCGGTGGTGGACAGGCTTATGACAGCGGGGCGCACCTCCTGAATAGCCTCTGCTGGGCAGTCGAATCGAAAGTCGCTGAAGTCTATGCTTATACCGATAATCAGGACCGTGATGTAGACATCAACTCTTCGATTAACGTCAAATTTGAAAACGGTGTCCTTGCTGCAATGGCGGTCAGTGGTAATTGTCCAAGTCCGGGCGGCACGCACATGGCGTTAGTCTTTGAGAACGGTCGGATTGAAGTTGACGGTTGGGGCGGCGGTTGGATTCGCGTCTGGAAAGGTGGCGAAGCATTAGATCCACCGCCAATTACAGATGACATGTCCGCTGGCTCACCTGACGATAACTTCATTGATACACTCATGGGCAGAGCAGAACCCCGGACAAATCCGATGAACGGGATTATCCAATCTGAATTGATGGATCTCATCTATGAATCCGCAGATACAGGAGTCCCCGCGCGTCCAGAACGCTAAAACAATAGGCGCGGCTTTATTGCCGCGCTTACTACATCCAATTAAAAGGAGGAATTAAAATGGAGTTCACTGTTAATTTAACAACAGAACAAATCATTGATTTTATCCAGCAGATTCCGCCGGAAGAGAAACTCGCAGTCCTCACTAAACTCGCTGAGCAGGCACACGCCGAACACACTGAACAGATACAATACGGCGAAGCAAAGGTCCGTAAGGTATGTGCAGCACGCGGGTTAGATTGGGACGCTATGACCGAAGAAGAACGAATAGGTTTTATTGATGATCTCGTTCACGAGGACAGGGAATGCGACCAATAGTCGTTTATGATACAAATATTTTGATATCCGGTATGGTATGGGGTGGAACTCCTTATGACTGCATCAAACTCGCAATGACAGATAGAATTGAAGGCGTAATCTGTGCCGAAATAATTGATGAATTTACTGAAAAGTTAACCACCAAACTTGAATATCCGCAGTTCCGAATCTCAAGAATCGTTACCAGACTCCTTGGTTGCCTCCGAACCGTTAAAATTACAAATAAACTTAAAGGGGTCACCAAAGATCCTGACGACGATAAAATAATAGAATGTGCTGTTGTTGGTGGTGCTACTCACATTGTTACTGGGGACAAGAGACACTTGTTACCACTGCAGCACTATCAAGGGATTCATATCGTAACAGCAACTGACTTTCTTCGACAGTTTCAATAACCACTGTTCGGATTGCAGAAAGTACTTCTTAAACTTGTGTTTCCAACGTCGCACCTTCAGGACGCGGTGCCACTGGTCGGATAGGCATCCTCTCGTAAGAGCGATACGCGAGTTCCCCTAAATGCGGGGTCTCAACACGAACATATCCGTCTGCTCGCGAGTGCATCAGCGCATCAAGGATACCCGTCACAAGCAGCGTCCGTTCCACCGGATACTGCGGCACCCCCGTCACGAACATCTCCTCAATATTGAGACTCAAATAACTGAAATGGGAATGTGGGGGTCCATTCTGTAAGTAGACCTCTGTGGCATAATCCGTATCACCCGCTTTTGCGGCATAAGCGAAATCAGAGACATAACCGTTCAACATCAGCACAGCGGAACGGAATCCATCACTATGCTCAAGCAGGAACGCCGTCGGATTTGGACACCCCTCTATAAACGTGCTATCTGGACGATTTTCGATCTGCGCGCACGCCGCTTCCGCTAATCCCAAAGACCATTTTTCTGCTTCGCCCGCTTCCCAAACCGCTTCACCCTCCAAGCACTGGATCGCTACAACCCCGGACTCGCCACCCTCTCGGCGTTCAATCATACATTGTAACGTCTCAAGCGCATGAAAACCGTAGGACTCCACACCACCATAACCGATGCCGACAGCCGATTCCAATGCCGTATCAAGCAGATGCTCTAAGAACGGTTTCCGCCAACCGAGTGGTAGCGAAGACCCCGCCATGAACGGCACATCAAGTGATTTTGCTCTCTCATACATCCAAATCGCATCGTCCCAATTGTAGGAGAGATGTTTATCGCAAAAGACAGGCACCGACTTCCCATTCGATGCAAAAACGCCACAAATCTGTTCAAACATATACCGGCGCGGATACATGTGTTGCTCTAATTCGTTATACGGATAATCGCCGTGTTCACCGATAAGCAGTACGCCATCAACCGCCAGTTCGTTGCCGCCGAGCGTTAGTGCCTGTCGAATACTCGGATAGATAGGAACGTTATGCGCAGCTGCCAAGCCGACACCAATATCTCGTTCATCAACCTGATCGAGATAGATAGATACCAATTCAACGCGCGGCGTCTGCAGTCCGGTATCCGTTGGAAAACCTTTCATGTATTTCGTGGCGATTACGTCTGCATGCGAGTGCTGAAAATAGGTCGTAATAATCGCAGCAATTTTCTTACTATCAGCCATCTTCTTCCCTCCCGTAGGAGCGAGCTGTGCTCGCGATCCATCCTTTGTAGGAGCGAGCTGCGCTCGCGATCCATTCGTGTCCCTTGTAGGAGCGAGCTGCGCTCGCGATCCATCCTTTGTAGGAGCGAGTGTTTTTGCTTGGGTGTTTCTTGTCGCTCGCGATCCATCCTTTGTAGGAGCGAGCTGCACTCGCGATCCGCTATCTAACGATTTCGGTTCCTATGCCACCCTCTGTAAAAACTTCAAGCAGCAGCGAATGCGGAATCCTACCATCAATAATATGTGTTTTATACACGCCACCGATGAGTGCCGTTATACACGCCTCTACCTTCGGCAGCATACCGCCCGCGATGCAACCCTCTCTAATAAATTCGTCCACCTCTCTCATACGGATCGTTGGCATTAACGATGCCTCATCCGAGAGGTCTCGGAGAATGCCGCGCGTGTCGGTGAGCATAATGAGTTTCTCTGCTTGAAACGCGGAGGCGATCTCGCCTGCCATTGTATCGGCGTTAATGTTATAAGTTTGCCCATCAACACCGACACCGATCGGTGTGATAACAGGAATATAACCTGACCGATCAAGTGCAGAAACCGACTCGGTGTTGACCCCGATAATCTTCCCAACGAACCCCAAGTCCACGTCTATAGTCTGCCCGTTTTCATCGGTAACCTGAGTCTCCTGTTTTTCGGCAAGCACCAAATTAGCGTCTTTCCCGGAGAGTCCTATCGCTTTCCCGCCGTGTTGGTTGATACGCGACACAATCTCTTTGTTAATCGATCCGAGCACCATTTCGGCGATTTCAGCCGTTTCAGCATCCGTTACACGTAATCCTTGCACAAATTCTGGCACTTTCCCGATTTTGTCCATCCATGTCGTAATCCGGGGGCCACCGCCGTGAACGATGATCGGTCGAATACCGACATATTTCATCAAGACGACATCCTCCATAACGGAATGGATAAGACTCTCGTCCTCCATCGCAGCACCGCCATATTTGATGACAATCTGCCGATCATAAAAGCGGCGGATGTAAGGTAAAGCTTCAATAAGCACTTCAGCCGTTCTGTTCATTTTGCTATGTTTTGTCCTCTACGTCTAATAGAATAGTGTTTACTATATGATACGAAGTGCTTGGAATTTTGTCAAATTAAAACGGTTGTCAGAAGAGTAGTTGTCAGTTATCGTGCCTCGCAGTGAGAGCAGTTTTCAGTTAAGAGGACTCTTGTGGCAGTTGAGGTTACTGTTCAAGTAGCAGCAAACTTCTTTAAGTGACGACTATAAAATTTCGTTGACATAATACATCAAAACCTGTATACTTAAAAAGACTAAAACCGATATTTCAAGGAACACCCATTGTCTCTTAACTGAGTACTGAAAGATTTTTCGCAGAAAAATCGTACTGATAACCGACAACTACCCAATGCAAATATCAGCACAAATTTCCCAATTTCACGGCACAGGCACACCTTTCGAGATTCGTGAGATGCCTGTAACCATCACGTCAGATAATATCCTCGTCCGTGTCACGCTCTCGACCATCTGTGGTTCCGATCTCCATACCGTATCAGGTCGGCGTGGTGCAGATACACCCTGTGTGCTTGGACACGAAATTGTCGGCACCGTTGCAGCACCGACACATCTCCGTTCCCTAACCGGTGCCCCACTAAACGAAGGAGACCGGGTTACGTGGAGTCTCATGGCTTCTTGTGGCACCTGCGACTATTGCGTCAACAGAGAACTCCCACAGAAGTGTGAGACGCTTTTCAAATACGGACACGCACGGAGTGAAGGTGCTGCTGCTTTGTCAGGCGGATTTGCCAGCCATATCCAACTGCAGCCGGGGACGGCTGTCTATCATATCCCTGATAGTGTAACAGACGGAGAGGCGGCACCGGTCAACTGCGCCTTTGCGACCGTAGTCAACGGCTTGACGACCATCGGTACACAGCCTAACGAATCGGCTATCATCCACGGTGCAGGTATGTTAGGCATCTATGCGGCCTGCTATTTGCGGGAGCAAGGCTATAATATCGTTGCCGTTGTAGACATCAACGAACAACGTTTACAGACCATCAAACGCTTCGGAGCAACACACACCTTCAACCCAGACAAGACATCCATCGAGGAAATTGATTCGGTGCTAAAACAACTTACAAACGGGCGCGGGGTTGATCTCGGGGTAGAAGTTAGTGGCGCAACGATTGGATTGTCGCATCTGGTTACGTGGGCGGCAATCGGTGGACGCGTCTTAACGCTCGGCTACGTCTATCCGAACGCACATACCTCTGTCGATGCACATCACCTTGTCACAAAATGTGTAACACTCCGAGGCGTTCACAACTACCACTACACCGCACTCGGCACCGCACTCCATTTCGTAGAAGAAAACCGGTCCCGCTATCCGTTTGCTGAACTTATTGGACAAACATACCAATTAGAGGACATCAACAAAGCCTTTGAACACGCAATACGTCAGGACGAGATCCGCATCGCTATTGCACCATAGGTGTCAATTTTAGAAAAAACCGTATTGTTCTGTAGGTTGGGTAGAACGGATACCCCAAAACGCTGAAAAGTAACACAAGCCTAAACCCTCTTCATAGATGGGACACGAAACAAAAAACCGAGAGAAACCCAACGCATTAGCGGTTTACGGGCATCTGGGGGTGTGAAGTTGGGTTTCACTACGTTTTTGGACGTATATGATGACAAGTTGGATTTGAGGGTATTGGCACACCAACATATGTTTTCTTAAAACCGTTCAACCCAACCTACGGGACTGACTGCTGATTGCTGACGGCTGACAGCCGACAACTACTCTACCCCCTCAACCCAACACCGTTTGCCATCGGTACGGAGTATAATCGCACCGAATTCGTCGGTTCGGATCTGGACACAGCCGCGTTCTCGATAGCGGGTAACGACATCCGCATGCGGAAATTGATAGAGACTACTCTGCCCGAGCGAGAAGATCGCATAACGCGGCTGAACCGCATCTATAAACGCTGCACTGCTGGATGTGCTGCTCCCGTGATGCGGCACCTTCAGAATCTCAGAACGCAGGTCTTGCCCTGACGCGATGAGCCGAGACTCCGCTTTCTTACCGATGTCCCCAGTGAACAGGACGTCTACCTCGTGATATGTAAGCTTGATTACCAGAGAATCGTCGTTCTTATCCTGATCCAGCAAATTGGTTGATGCCGCATCTATCGGATGCAATAGATTCAACCTCGCTGTCGGTGTGAGTTCAATTGCCCCAGCAAACGGAAACGCATAAGGGATGTGGTTTGCGTTCACAATCGTATGCAGTCGTTGATGTGTCTCGGAATTAAGCGACATATCGGATATACCGAGGACGCGTCCGACTTCAAAATTTTCTAAGATATACCCAAGACCGCCGCCGTGGTCAACGTCCGGATGCGTCAACACCACCATGTCAAGTTTCCGAATCCCGCGAAAATCGAGATAGGGTTCAACAACGCGTTTACCGACATCATAGTCAACCCGCCGCTGCTTCTTTGCGTCGTAATATGACCGCTGGATACCGCCGTCAATCAACAGCGTCCGATTGTCAGGAAACCGGACAAACGCCGCGTCACCCTGCCCAACGTCAAGCGTGACGATTTCCAGCAGCTTGCCCCTTTCGTGGAACGCTGTATCCCAAACCCAGATTGCCAAAACAGACAACCCAATGAGACTTGCAGCTCGCCACTGTTTATAGGCATATCGCCAGTGTGCGATACCTAAGAACACACCGATATATAGAACGAAGAGACCGAATGTCGGCGGTGCTAACTTCACAACACCCCACGTCTGACCAAACGTCCCGATCAGTGCCAAGAAAACAGAGATAATCACATGGTTAAGGAGGGCAATCAACTTCGCAAGCGGAAGCCAAATAAAACCGACACATACCGATACCATACCCACAGCAACGATAAGCGAGACAAGCCCGACGGCAAACGGGCCCACAACGAAACCGAGTGGATAGGTTCGGAAAAAGTGGTAGGCGATCAACGGTGTCGTCCCAATTTGTGCCGCGAGTGTAACAAGATAGGAGAGAACGAGCCATTTCACAGCAGCGTTTCTAAATCTACTCAGGACAGGAACGCTATCCTGTTCATTTTCCCACAACCGACGCAGGGGTTGCTCCATTTTCGGAACGAAATAGACAATCGCAGCCACAGCGACAAAAGACAGCTGAAACCCGACATCCCATATCTGAAGCGGGTTCAAAAGGAGCAACACCAACGCCGCAAATGCTAACAGATTAAAGAGATCGGCATCCCTGTCGATAAGGGTTGCGAAAAGAAAGAGGATTGCCATTAACGACGCACGGAAGACAGACGGACGGAAACCGACCAGAGAGGCGTAAATAAGCACTGCAAGGATTGTCAGCAGACAAAGGATTTTTTGTGGCAACCGGAAGCATCCGAATCCGAAGTAGCAGAACATCGCAACAAGCCCGACGTGCAAACCAGACACTGCAAGCACATGAAACGTACCGCTATTTCGGAAGATGTCTAACGTCTCTGTCGGGAGGTCGCTCCGTTTGCCAAGTAAGATGCCTTTGAGTAACTGCGCGTGCAACGAAGGTGCTACCGTTCCGGATGCGGTGTAGATATTGTCAATAACACGTTCGGTACGGATACGGAGTGCCTCTATCCAGCGTCCGGGCAAAAATCCGCCCTGTTCATCTATCCGTAGCAGCCCTTTCGCATCAATGATGCCGACAACATCTTGCCGGGCAAGGTAAGCACGATAGTCGAAACCGCCGGGATTCCGTCTGCCTTGCGGTTGCCGTAGAACACCCGTGAGGGTTATATGTCTGCCGTAGCGAAGCGGTACTAACTTTTGGAATCTGATGAGAAATTTCGCCGACACCTGCTGCGTTGGATCCGACAGCAATTGAAGTTCGCCAGCGGCATAACACGCATCCCACGCCTCCCCGCGTTCGGGTTGATATGTGGTGGTGCCGGAGAAACTGATCGGTTGATCGTAAAAATGCGGCGGAATCGGTGAATGCGAAGCGGTTTCCAGACGGAGCATACCGCCCGCAAAAACAGCAAGATGGAGCAACCCGTAGCAGAGATAACGCCGCCGCTGCCGCGTCACGATACTACCGATAAGACAGAGTAGCACGGTGAACCACAACCACAACAACGGGATAGATACCCATCCGCCTACGATGATGCCGAGTAGATACGGGATAAGAAAATAGAGCGCGGGACGCAGCTTGAACTTCATCTGAACCCAACAGGATTTTGGTTAGAACGTCCGGCTATTATACCAAGATTCCTGAAAATATCCACCTAAATTTACGGTTTGGAAGCCCAAGCCTTTAGACTTGGGTAGTCCCGTAGGTGTTTTTGCTGGGGGTCTTTGCTTGGGTATTTCTGCGGATTTCCGTTAGGTTGAACGGCGTTGAAAAGTGGGATGTTGATAGACCAAACACACCTGAAAACTAATATACCGCTATATCCACTCATGAACGGAGTGAAACCCAACTTTACACTGTCAGGGTCGCAGAAACACCCAAGCAAAAACACATACGATGTTTCAATGCTAACCGCAGCGGGCGACAGGCGTACGATTTTTTGAAATTTTTCTGCCTTTATGCTATAATCTTTATATACCGTAAAAACATTGAAATCCGCTGTAGGAGCGAGCTGTGCTCGCGATCCGCTCATACCCCTGTAGTACCGTAGGTTGGGTTGAACAGAACTCAGAAAGCAGGAGTGTTTTCCAAATACCTCTCAAATCCAGCGTGTTGTCGTCCGTAACCAAGAACACAGTGAAACCCAACTTCACACCGTCAGAGTCTCGGAAACCACACAGGAACATCAATGTCAAAAAACAACATCTTATCGCAACTTCCGATGGATTTAGGCGATAACCTAAAACTCCGATTCGCGACATCGGACGACACGAACGCCCTCGCTGAATTCAACATCCGCCTCCACGAAGCCGAGAATGTGGGACCGAATATCCGGGACCTGATGTCAGGAAATCACCCTACCTGTAAGGCAAGCGATTTTACCGTCGTTGAAGATACCAAGACCCAGAAAATTGTGTCATCTACCTGCCTGATTTCACAGACATGGACCTATAGCGGCATCCCGTTCAAGTTCGGACAGCCCGAATTTGTCGCTACCGAAGCTGCATACCGCAGAAGAGGACTCGTCCGAAAACAGTTTGAGGTGATTCATGCATTGAGCGAGGCGCGCGGAGAACTGATGCTCGGTATCACTGGTATACCGTGGTATTACCGACTCTTCGGATATGAGATGGCACTCGATATGGAGGCAGCACAAGTCATTGACCGCATGCACATCCCGAAACTCAAAAAAGAGGAGACCGAGACGTGTCGGCTCCGACCGCGAACAGATGCGGATAACGCTTTCATCCAAGAACTCTATGCAAAGGCTGTTGAACCACACGTTTTCGTATGTCCACGGACACCCGCACTCTGGGAATATGAGTTCAACGGACGCTCCGCAGAGAGTGATGCACGGCATGAATGGCGCATCATCGAAGATATAGAGGGAACGCAACTCGGATACGTGCAACATCTTCAGTGGTGTATCAAGGGGTTTTGCGAATCCGGAGCTCCCGGCACCAACTTACTTGTCATGCGGATGGAACTAAAACCGGGAGTTGGGTATCTGCACCTGATCCGTTCGCTATTACGAGCACTGTGGAAACAGGCGGAGGCAACGCCAGCAGCACCTGAAATCAACAATCCAGAAACGACAGGCGTCCAGTTCATATTGGGACGTGAGCATCCCGTCCATAACGTCTTCCCTAAAGGTGCTGTCCGTAAAGAACCGCCGTACGCATGGTATATCCGGGTACCGGATTTAGTAGCGTTCCTACGGCATATCCAGCCAGCCCTCGAAAAACACCTCATCGGCACCGTTGCGGAAGGATACACCGGCGAACTCAAAATCAGTTTCTATCGGAGCGGGATACATCTCAAATTCCATCACGGTACCCTAAAAGAGATAGCAGACTGGACACCAGAAGACATTGAAGCCGGTGATGCCCAATTTCCAGATCTCACCTTTCTGCAGCTCCTATGCGGACGGTGCCGCACAGCAGAATTGGCATCAAATTTCGTCGATTGCTGGACAAACGACACTGCAGCCGTACTACTCGATTGCCTATTTCCCGAATTCAAAAGCGAAATCTGGCATCTTTGAATTGGCTATCGGCTATCAGCCGTCAGCAATCAGCGGATCAGCAATCAGCAATCAGCAATCAGTTTTATAGTAAAGCCCATAATTATTGAAACACATCAAATCGAAGCGATTCCCATCTTATTCCCCCCTGATAAGGGGGGATAAAGGGGGTTGCGACGTGCATTATTGCCCGTTGTGCCAAGAAGTGCCCTAATATTTTTAGGTTTTACTATAATAATCCCTCTTCTTACTGAAAGCCGACAGCCGACGGCTGACAGCCAATTACCATGACAACACACTCGCACGCCATCCTGAATATAGCACTCCTCTCCAAGCGAGACAAACCGTTTCTGCACCGTTATGCCTTCATCGGCGCCGTGCTACCCGACCTACCCTTATTCATCTTCTTCATCATTGAAAGCATCATCCTTAGGACACCCGAAAACGAACTCTGGGGCACCCGATACTTCACCGAGGCGTGGCAAAATTTCTTCGATATTTTCAATTCTGTCCCACTGATCCTGATTCTATTAGGGATCGGGTACTACCTCCTAAACTCCGAAAGAATAACCGTTTTCGCATGGAGTCTCCTGATCCATTGTGCCTTCGACTTCCTCACACACCACGACGACGGACACCACCATTTCTACCCACTCTCCGATTTCGCCTTTGAAAGCCCGATCTCATATTGGGATTCGGATCACTACGGTCGCATCGTCGCACCGATAGAACGTATTATCATCCTTGCCGCCTCCATCTATCTATTTCCAAGACTAAAAACCCGACCTGCGCGCTGGTGTCTGGTAATCGTAAACGTCCTGTTCGTTGCCTCCTACCTCCTCTTTTTCTTATTCCGCTCGCATTAATGCGTCCGAACCAAGATTTATGTGATTTAGGGATTCACTGTGATTACAAACCATCCTCAATCCCAACAGGGCGACAGGTGCGTAGACGCACAGCCCCATAAGCGTCAATTTAAAAAAAATAACCGTCCCGACCCCCAGACCGGTAGGTTCGGTTTCCTAACCGAACCGGCTCCTACGCGAAAACCTTGAGTTTCCCGTAGGTTGGGTAGAACGGATGCCACCAAAACCCTCCAAATCAGAGAAAAACACGACTTGCTCCAGATACACCACAGGCCCCAGAAACTGAGTGAAACCCAACACTTTTGCTTTGAAGGTTCCGCTGTGCTGACAGTGTAAAGTTGGGTTTCACTCCGTTCTTGAGTAGATATAGTGGGATATTAACTTTCAGGTGTGTTTGGCCTACCAACAGTTCACTTCTCAACGCCGTTCAACCTAACGGAAATCCGCAGAAATACCCAAGCAAAGACCCCCAGCAAAAACACCTACGGGACTTCCCCAAGGTGGATAAGTTTGTAGAAGTCCGGTTCGGTTGGAATGCAGATCGCATTTGGGTATGTACACCGCAAAACCGAATCTACCGGACTGGGGGTCGCGACGGTTATTTTTATTAAATTGACACCTATGGTATGTAGACGCACAGCCCCATAAAAAAACAAGTCCCAGCAGGGCGACATCTGTGACATGAAGGTTTTGAGGGGAAGAAAGGTCAGAACTGTGATTTATGGGATTTATAGGATCATAGTTTCCGATCTGTGCTTGAGAATCGGCTTTTAGCTCTTGTAGGTTGGGTTGAACGGTTATGTCCACATCCCTTCCGAGAGTTGCCCACACAGCAACAGAAGATCAGAAACCTTCAGCCAGCAAGAACCCAGTGAAACCCAACACAAGTATTATCACACCCATGCTTTGACCTATTGGGTTTCGCTATAGCTATTACGAAAAAACAGGAATCGCCAGCAGAGTGCCAGCGTATAAACCGGTGGAGTGTGTTTTTAAGGCAATAGGACTTACGCAGAGCACTCTTTTGTAGCATAACCTGTCAGGTTGTGCCCTGAAACCGACTGCGTTTTTTACAGGGGCCTCCTCTCACAGAGGCTGCGATGAACAAAATTGCGTAAGTCCTGGGCAACTTGAAATACCGCTATGTTAAACATTACCCAAGTGACAACAAGTCCTGTGATCAACCGTCTGCTGTATTTGACCAAATACAATTCTAAATTAGATAACCAACTGTGCGTAGAAGCATTTGGTGCTTTCCTCTAAATAATTACGATAGCGAGAATAGATAAAAAACAGAACATTAACGATTATCATAAATACGGTCATGGTCTTCTTATCTCCATTCTGTAGAGAGTACACGTCTATTTTTCGGTGTCAAGTCTATCGTTTTTAGGGACCCATCCCCAATTTTCACCACCTATGACTGCGTGTACCTCACCCCGTTTTATAGATTCCCTATAGAGTTCTCTTAACGCCCCTTCTGACTTGTCAGGGTACGTGTAACGGATACGCAGATATGCAATGAGTAGCGGTGGCTCACTTACTGAAAGCCGGATAGTTCTACCAAACTTTTCGGCATACTCATGAAAATAGATGCGATGCAATAAACTGCTCAGTTCTTCAGAAATGCCAAGGTATTTCATTTTGAGATCATCCTGTTTTTTAACGATGGAAGGAGGTATTTCTGCGTCTTCTTCTGTTTTTAATTTCCCCTGTTTTTCTAAAGACCTATGCAGTTCTACCATTTTTTTTTGATACGCCCAGTAGGCGGTTTTTGCCTCTTGTAAAGGGGTCATAACAATAGTTTTTTCAGTCTGTCTTTGCGCACACCCTGCGAATGTGGTTATCAAACAAACAAGAAAGATAGCAAAATAAGTTGTCCGTTTCATAATCAGCCCTCTCTATTTTTTTTGAAATTTCATAGGCAATTATAAACTGAAAAACTTCCGGGGCCTTTCTGCCAAAAAGTCGAAGCACCAGTTTCGATTCCAGACGGGTTCGATTAAAAGTGTTGGGGACTTTGAGAACGGCATCACGACAGGGGAATATTTCGATTCCATACGGGTTCGATTAATAGGTATTGATAATCTTGATTCTAATATTGGCTTTGTTTACCTTCTAATTATAACATTTTGAGTTGCCTTATGGCAAATTAAAATGGGGCATAGAAAAGCGTTGTAATCTACCACTTTTCTCATAACCTACGCTACCACGCGAAACACCTTCTGGAGCATGCCAAACGCGCAGTCTAAATCGAAATTGAGCAGGACGAACAAGCTGCCATCAACGCGTTAGAACCTGTCTTAGATGCACCTGCGAAGTAGATAACTCACAACGCCGACACGTTTCCCGCTTCCTGATAAAATTTGACAATCAAAAAAGGTGATTTCATTTAGGAAAGTTTACCTGATTTGAACGTCAAAACTCATTAGGATCGACCCACCTCCATGCTATCTACGCTTGGTATACTTTGGACAGCAGCTTCCTTTTTCACTTGATTTTCTTCCGAGTGCATGTTATCTTTTATATCAAGGTGACCGGAATATAGAAAAGCAAGAGCGGACGCGCTGGCGATACAGTTTTTCTCACTATATATATAAAGGAGGTAATCATGAAAACTAATTTTGAGGAGAAATTTGAAAAAGCTTTGAAAGAAGAATCAAAGGGCTTTGATATAGATTGGAAATTAGTAGAAATCAGATTTATACGCTATCAGTTGACTGATCTTCCCGCGACTCTCGATAAATACATGGTGAGAATGAGAGTGATAAAAGATAAGATGCCTGATATGGATAATATAGATGACTGGTTCAGATCTCATAAGTTCATCTATGCCATGATGTCAAAACATGTTAAGACTGAATTTGAAGATATGGATATGCTGACATTTGATGTAGGAACTATTGAATCTATCGCCATGAAAACTCGTGATGCCTTCAGAGATTTTCACGGAAAGTGAAGGATAAGTTATCGGGAAACAGGTTATGATTATAGAACTGAAAGGCATCGTACAACCTAAAAATACAGATACTGTGTGGCGATATATGAGTTTTGAGAAATTCGCCGATATTTTAGCAACAGGATGCTTATTTTTTTCAAGTGCCGATAAATACAATGATAAGTTTGAAGGATACATCCCCGAATTAATAATGCGGTATTACACAGCCACGCGTGCCCGTAGTGTTCCAGAACTTCGTCAATACATCATGTGTAACTGTTGGCATCACGGTGATGAAGAATCAATGGCAATGTGGGACAAATATCACCTACGCAATAACGGTATCGCAATCAAAACAACTATGGAGAATTTGAAGAATAGTTTACCGGATGAACCTAATATATTCATCGGTAAAGTAGACTACGATGTGAATCCATTGAGAATCGAAACCAAACTAAGATGCTTGAAGATACAGAGAATCTCCTATATTACCCCTACTTCTACAAAAGAAAACCTTTTGATTATGAACAGGAAGTACGTGCGATCATTGATATTGAATTAATTGAGGGTGTTTCATAAATAATAGTTGTCAAAAGTCAGGATACTGGGTATCCTTTC